>JAFEDG010000069.1 GCA_018241745.1 Pseudomonadota bacterium | reverse complement strand
TTCTTGAGACAGCCCGGCACGGACCGGTTGTACTCCGGCGTGACAAACAGCACCGCGTCCGCCTTCTGGATGCGCGCCTTGAACGCGGCGGATGGCGCGGGCGGGTTGGCTTCCTCGTCCTGGTTGTACAGCGGCAGGTCGCGGATCTCGACGATCTCCAGCTTCAGGTTGGCGGGCGCGAGCTTGGCGACCGCCAGCGCGAGCTTGCGGCTGAACGATTCCTTGCGGAGGCTGCCGACGATAACGGCGACGTCATAGGTAGAATCGGGCATGGGAATCCTTTCGACGGCGAAGTTGTTGCGGTGCGGCATCCATTATCGCATTCACGTCGCCGCGGTGCTTGTCGTGCTATGCCACGCGTTGCCCACGTACGCTGCGGCGACGGCGGTGGTCGATTTCAAGTATCGACCGCAATTCGACATGGGAAGTCCGCGCGAGCACGGCATCCTTGCATTCGATCTCGGGGGCGTGCCGCCGCCACCGCGCGGCTACCAACCGGGCAATCCCGCGGCGGCCAGCGAAGGCTGGGGTGGTGTTTCCGATCCGCGGGGTGTGCGCGCCTACTTCGATCGAAGCGTCACCGAGGACCTGCCCGACGGTACGCCATCCTATGTGCAGGAGGTGGCGGCATTCGATGCGACGACGGGCGCCATCGTCGATCGCGTCGGCGTCGTCGCCATGCCGGCAGGCGCCGCGCAGGCTCCCGCCTATCTATCGGGGCTCACCCTCTCGTCCGATGGTGCCACGCTTTTTCTGCTGAGCCAGTCGACGAGCGACGACAGCAACACGCTCGTGACGCTCACGACTCATCCGCTGGCCGTCGCCGCGACGCGCACGCTGCCGGGCATCGTCGGCCACTACGTCCCGCTCGGCGTGGTCGCGGACGGCTCGCACCTGGTACTCGCCGGTGCTTCCGCGATCGCCGTGGTCGACCTTGCGACCGCGAGCGTAGTCGCGCACCTTGCACTGGCGTCGTATGCGCCGTACATGGCGCTCGACGCGCGGCGCAACCGGCTCTACGTCGGCGGGAGCGATCCCTCGACAACCGTACGCGGATACGACGCAACGACGCTCACCCTGCTGCGCACGTACACCATCGGCATCGGAGGCGTGCCCATCGCCATCGACCCGATGGGGCTCGTGGTGCTGGGATCCGCCCCCTTCGACAATGCCCAGCGGCTCCTGACGCTCGATCCCGCGACCGGCGCGTTAGTCAACCGGATGACGGCGCCCGGCGATGTCGCTTACACGCCTGGCGCACCTGCGCTTATCGGGGTCACCTATGGCACCTGCGCTCCCGGCGCGGCGCTGGACTGCGCGAGTGCACGGGTCGAGGCACTCGACTTGCGGACGTGGTCCGCGTCGCTCCCGACTTCCATCGACATGCGCGCCGCGGACGATCCCACCCGCGCCACCCTGGCCGCCGCGGCCGGTGATATCGTCGTGCGGCCGCGGATGACACGTGCCGTCGAATACTTCAATGCGACGCTGGGCCACTACTTCCTCACGGCCTCCGCGATGGAGCAGGACGTGCTTGATCGTGGTGTGCTCGCGGGCTGGGCGCGCACGGGAGAATCGTTCCCGGTGTTCGTCGACGGCAGCGACACGCTGGACGCGACCGTCCCCGTCTGCCGCTACTACGGCAGGCCGGAGAAGGGGATCGACTCGCATTTCTATTCGGCGTCCGCGTTCGAGTGCGCCCAGGTCGCAGCGGTGTTCGGCGACAGCTGGCAGCTGGAGACGAACCAGGCGTTCGTCGTGTATCCGGTGGATGGGGCGACCGGGCAATGCGACAACGCGACGCAGCCGGTGTACCGCGTCTACAACCAGCGCGCCGACGCCAATCATCGCTACACGACGTCGCCCGCAATCCGCGCCGCGATGATCGCGGAGGGCTGGGTTGCCGAAGGGACCGGCCCGGATGCGATCGGCTTCTGCGTACCGCGGCCCTGAGCGCGCATGGCGGAAGAAGCATTCGACTACGTGATCGTCGGCGGCGGCACAGCGGGATGCACGCTCGCCGAGGCGCTGACGCGCGACCCGAAGGTCGAGGTGTTGCTGATCGAGGCTGGCGGCAAGGACAACTACCACTGGATCCACATCCCGGTGGGCTATCTCTACTGCATCGACAATCCGCGCACCGACTGGCGCTACCGGACGCGCGAGGAGCCGGGGCTCAACGGCCGTTCGCTCCTGTACCCGCGCGGGCGCGTGATGGGCGGGTGCTCGTCGATCAACGGGATGATCGCGATGCGCGGCCAGCGCGACGACTATGCGCATTGGGCCGACATCACCGGCGATCCGTCGTGGGGCTGGGATGCGGTCCTGCCGCTGTTCAAGCGCGCCGAGGACTACCACGGCGGCGCCGACGCCGTGCACGGTGCCGGCGGCAACTGGCGCGTCGAGCGCCAGCGGCTGCGCTGGGACATCCTGGAGGCGTTTCGCGATGCCGCGGTCGAGGCAGGGTTGCCGCGCAACGACGACTTCAACCGCGGCGACAACTTCGGCGTCGGCTACTTCGAGGTGAACCAGAAGAACGGGCTCCGCTGGAACGCCGTGAAGGCGGCGCGCGCGATGTTCGAGCGGCCCAACCTGACGCTGTGGTTCAACGCACCCGTCGAGCGGCTGACGTTCGAGGGCACGCGCTGCACCGGCGTCGCGTATCGCGAAAACGCGCACCGCAAGGTCGTGCACGCGCGCCGCGAGGTGTTGCTGGCGGCGGGTGCCGTGAACTCGCCGGTGCTGCTCGAGCGCTCGGGCGTCGGCCAGCGCGAACAGGTCGACGCGCTCGGCGTGCCGCTGGTGCACGAGCTGCGCGGCGTCGGCGAGAACCTGCAGGACCACCTGCAGCTGCGGATGATCTTCAAAGTCAGCGGTACGCGCACGCTGAACACGCGCGCCGGCAGCTGGCTCGGCAAGGCGCTGATCGGTGCCGAATACGCGTTGAAGCGGAGCGGGCCGATGAGCATGGCGCCGTCGCAGCTGGGCGCATTCGCGCGGTCCAACCCGGGCGAGGCGCGCGCCAACATCGAATACCACGTGCAGCCGCTGTCGCTCGGCAAGTTCGGCGAGCCGCTGCACGCGTTCGACGCGTTCACCGCCAGCGTGTGCAACCTGCGGCCGACGTCGCGCGGCAGCGTGCACGCGACGGCCGCTGACCCGGACGCGCCGCCGCTGATCGCGCCCAACTACCTCTCCACGGACGACGACCGGCGCGTCGCGGCCGAAGCGTTGCGCTTCACGCGGCGCATCGTCGCGGCGCCCGCGCTGGCGCGCTACCACCCGGTCGAATACCTGCCGGGTGCGGCGCTGACGACGGACGACGACCTCGTGCGGGCGGCCGGCGACATCGGCACGACGATCTTCCATCCCGTAGGCACGTGCCGGATGGGACGCGCGGACGACGACCTCGCCGTCGTCGACCCGCAGCTGCGCGTGCGCGGCATCGAGGGGCTGCGGATCGTCGATGCGTCGGTGATGCCTACGATCACGTCCGGCAATACGAACACGCCGACGGTGATGATCGCCGAGAAGGCGGCCGACCTGATTCGCGCCGCACCTCCGGCCTGACAGTCGCCGGGCCGCGCGACGCTCGGCGGTCCACGCAGTGCACGAATGGCATAATCGCGCCGGCGGGGTGTAGCGCAGTCCGGTAGCGCGCTTGCTTTGGGAGCAAGATGTCGGAGGTTCGAATCCTCTCACCCCGACCACCACCGCGGCGCTACGACGTGCGCGCCGCCATCAGCGATCAGGCTGCATGACCAGCGCCGCAGCAGCGGCCGACGTGATAATCACGCCGTCGCCCGTCTGAGCCGCGCGCTGGTTGCAGCGACTCGCTGACACCGACCGTTACAGCCTTTCATCCTTCGTGGTCGTCGCGCGGTCCCGGCGCGCCGTTGTTGGCGCATCGTGCACACCGCACGCAACCACGAGGAGTATGAACATGCAACGCAAGACTCTCGCCGTCGCGCTCGTCGCGACGCTGGCCATGGCCGGCGCCGCGTCCGCGCAGACGGCCACCGACACGCAGCGCAACGTCGACCAGCAGCAGCGGATCGAGAACGGCCTCCAGTCGGGCCAGTTGAACACGCACGAAGCCGCGAGGCTGGAGCAGGGCGAGGCGAAGATCGACCGCATGGAGTCGCACGCCGCGAAGGACGGGAACGTGTCAGCCGCCGAGGCCGCGAAGATCCAGAACGCGCAGAACCGGGAAAGCAAGGCGATCTACGCCCAGAAGCACGATGCGCAGAAAGGCAATCCTGCCAGCGCATCGTCGTCGCGGATGCAGGCCGACGTGCAGCGCAACGTCGACCAGCAGGCGCGTATCCAGCAAGGCGTGGCGAATGGCAGCCTGACGACGCAGGAAGCGGGCAAGCTCGAGCACGGGCAGGCGCGCGACAGCCGCAAGGAAGCTGTCGCAGGGGCCGATGGGCACGTCGGCGCCGGCGAGCAGGCGCGCATCCAGCGTAACGAGGACGCGCAAAGCGCGCGGATCCATCACAAGAAGCACAACGCGAAGGTCGCCGCGGGTTAGCGGCCACGGTCCGGCAGGGGCTCGCGGGCTAGTGCTCGGCAACGGCCTTGAGGCTCGCGAGTCCCTGTTCGAAATCCTTGCCGATCAGCGAATCCATGCTGACGAACACCGACATCAGCTTCGTGAGATAGGGGCTCGGCCCCGACATCACCCAGTGCACGTCGGTCCCCCCGCCCGGGTTCGGCGCGAATGTGAATTCGGTCAGGTCATGACCTTCCAGCGGGCGGATGAAATCGAGCTTGATCCGCAGGCTCCGCGGCGGGACCGCGTCGAGGATCTCCATGCGCCCTGCGCCGACCTTGTCGTTGCCCGACCACGCGTAGACGGCGCCCTTGCCGTCCGGCGGCCCGGACAGCGTGCGCTGCATGCCTGGATCGAGCTTCTCCCACGGCGACCATTGCGGCCACGCGCGGAAATCGGCGACGTGCGGATAGACGCGGTCCGGCGGCGCGGCGATCGTGATCGAGCGCTCGACGCGGAACGAGTCGGGACGCGTTGCGGCAAAGGCGAGGATCACGCCGACGACGACCAGGACTCCAAGCAGGACTTTCTTCAGCATGCGGGCCCCCTCGTTGACACGCGAGTCTAGCCGAGCGCGTGTACGCTGTCCCCGGGGGGACGGCACCCGTCCCCCCGGGTGCCCGCATGTTAAACTTCCGACCCCGGCGGCGCGTGGTCGCGGCAATGCCTACGCCCGCCGCCCCGCGCATCCGGCCGGACCCGTTCGAGCGCCCGTAGCTCATCTGGATAGAGCACCGGCCTTCTAAGCCGGTGGTAACAGGTTCGAGTCCTGTCGGGCGCGCCAGTACTCCCGCAGTTCCGCGCAGTTCCGTGGTGGCTGTAGCTCAGTTGGTAGAGTCCCGGGTTGTGATCCCGGTTGTCGTGGGTTCGAGTCCCATCAGCCACCCCACCTCTTCGTGCCGTACCTCCACTTCGAGACCACCATGCGCAAGTCGTTCGTCGTATTGACGCTGTTCGTCGGCGCGCTCGCCGCCGGTACCGCTGTCGGCCAGGCCGTGCCGGACACGCTCGGTCGCATCAGGGCCGCCAAGGCCATCAACGTCGCCTACTCGCCGGAGTCGCTGCCGTTCTCGTTCCGCACCAGCACGGGCGACATCGTTGGCTATTCGATCGACGTGTGCAAGCGGGTCATCGCGCAGATCGGGCGCGCGGTGAACGAACCGAACCTGAAGGTCAACTGGATCCCGGGGTCAGTCTCCGAGCGCCTGGCGATGGTCGCCTCCGGCCGCGCGGACCTCGAGTGCGCCAACACGTCGATGACGCAGATGCGCCTCGCGTCGGTCGACTTTTCGAACCTCATCTGGATCGACGCCGGCGGCTTCATCGTCAAGGCGGGCGCGCCGATCAACCAGGTCACGGACCTCAACGGCAAGCGCGTCGCCGTACTCAAGGGGACGACCACCGAGGGCACGCTCGCCAAGCTGTTCCAGGCCAAGCTCGTCAACGCGACGATCGTCCCGATCACCGATGCGCTCGAGGGCATCCGGATGCTGGAAGCGGGGCAGGTGGACGCCTACGCCGGCGACAAGATCAAGCTCGTCGGGCTCGCGACGCAGGCGAAGGACCCCAATGCGCTCGCCATGCTGGTCGAGGAGATCTCCTACGAGCCCTATGCGTTCGCGCTGCCGCGGTACGACTCGGCGCTGCGGCTCGAGGTCAACCGCGCGCTGACGCAGGTCTACGTGGGCGGCGACATCGACCAGATCTACGGGCAGTGGTTCGGCAAGCTCGGCAAGCCCACGCCGCTCCTGTCCGCGATGTTCATCCTCAACTCGATCCCGCCCCAGTGACGGCGGCGCGCGCCGTTCCCGGCGCGCGTCAGAAGCCCAGGCGGGCGCCGGCGCCGAACAGCGTCGCCGCCCCCAGGGCTGCGAAGGCAGCGGCCGCGACATAGCGCAGCGCCTTCATCGGGATCCGCGCCGCGAGCCGGTCGCCGACGAACACGGCCGGCACGTCGGCCAGCAGCATGCCCAGCGTCGTGCCGATGACGACGAGCACCGGCTGGCCATAGTGCGCGGCCATTGCGACGGTGGCGAGCTGCGTCTTGTCGCCCATCTCCGCGAGGAAGAACGTCACCACGGTGGCGCC
>JAFEDG010000068.1 GCA_018241745.1 Pseudomonadota bacterium | reverse complement strand
CAGATCATCACCAACTCGCCCGGCAAGGACTCGTGGCCGATCGCCGCGTCGAGCTTCATCCTGCTGCATACGAAGCAGGACAAGCCGGCCAACGCCCAGGAAGTGATGAAGTTCTTCGACTGGGCCTTCAAGAACGGCCAGAAGGAAGCGATGGCGCTCGACTACGTTCCGCTGCCTGCGGAACTGGTGACGCTGATCGAGGCTTCGTGGAAGAGCAAGGTCACCGACGCATCAGGCAAGGCGATCTGGAACTGACGTAGCTGGCGCCGGCGCCCGTGCGGGCGCCGGCGATTTCGCCCCCTGGCGGCGGCGTGCCGCGCCCCGCGCGCGACGCCCGTGTCTCGACTTCCGGAGTTATCATGGCCAGCGATGGCGCGACTCTCACGATGGACCTGCCCGTAGCCGCCACGCCCGCGCAGGGCGGGAGGGTGCGGCGCGACGATGCACCGCCGCCGTCGCGCGGGCACGGCCAGCTTGGCGACCTGATCTTCGAGAACCTGACGCGGCTCTTCGCCATGCTGGTGCTCGGCATGCTGGCCGCGATCCTGATCGCGCTCGGCATCGCCGCGTGGCCCGCGCTGCGCGAGTTCGGTCCCGGGTTCTTCTTCACCAACGTCTGGAATCCCGTCAAGTCGCAATTCGGTGGCCTGGCCCCGATCTACGGCACGCTCGTCACCTCCGCGATCGCGCTGCTGATCGGCGTGCCGGTCAGCTTCGGCATCGCGATCTTCCTCACCGAGATGTGCCCGGTCGCGTTGAAGCGGCCGCTGGGGACGGCCGTCGAGCTGCTCGCGGCGGTGCCCTCGATCATCTACGGCATGTGGGGGCTGTTCGTCTTCGCGCCGTGGTTCGGCGACCACGTGCAGCCACTGCTGACCTCGACGATCGGCCGGCTGCCGGTGATCGGCGCCATCTTCCAGGGGCCGCCTTCCGGCATCGGCCTCGCGACCGCCGGCATCATCCTGTCGGTGATGGTCATCCCGTTCATCGCCTCGGTGATGCGCGACGTGTTCGAGGTCGTGCCTACCGTCCTCAAGGAATCGGCCTACGGCCTCGGTGCCACGACCTGGGAGGTCGTGTGGAACGTCGTGCTGCCGTATACGAAGGTCGGCGTCATCGGCGGCATCATGCTGGGGCTCGGCCGCGCACTGGGCGAGACGATGGCGGTCACGTTCGTCATCGGCAACGCCTACAAGATCAGCGCGGCGCTGTTCGAGCCGGGCAATTCGATCGCCTCGGCACTGGCCAACGAGTTCAACGAGGCGGCCGATCCCGTCCACCGGGCGTCGCTGATCTCGCTGGGCCTCGTGCTGTTCGTGCTGACGACGATCGTGCTCGCGCTGTCGCGGATGCTGATCGCGCGGCTGGCGCGCGGCGAAGGAGCGCGCACGTGAACGCGCCCGCCGCCGACGTCGCGGGCGCGCGCAACCCGGTCTACCGCCGGCGCGTGCTCGTCAACCGGTTCAACCTCGTCATGTCGCTTGCGACGATGGCATTCGGCATGGCGTTCCTGCTCTGGATCCTGTGGGTGCTGTTCGCCAACGGGTTCGCCGCGCTGTCACTGACGATGTTCACCCAGTCGACGCCGCCGCCGGGCTCGGCGGGCGGCTTGTCGAACGCGATCTTCGGCAGCCTCGCGATCGTCGCGGTGGCGACGCTCGTCGCGACGCCTGTCGGCGTGCTGGCGGGCATCTACCTGGCCGAATACGGCCGCGGTGGCTGGCTGGCGCGGTCGACGCGCTTCATGAACGACATCCTGCTGTCCGCGCCGTCGATCGTCATCGGGCTGTTCGTGTACACCGTCTACGTCGCGCAGGTCGAGCATTTCTCCGGCTGGGCCGGGTCGGCGGCACTGGCGCTGATCGCCATCCCGGTCGTCGTGCGCACGACCGAGAACATGCTGCAGCTCGTGCCGGCGAGCCTGCGCGAGGCGGCGGTCGCGCTCGGCGCCCCGATGTGGAAGGTGATCCTGATGGTCACGCTGCGCGCGGTGCGCGGCGGGGTCATCACCGGCGTGCTGCTCGCCGTCGCGCGGATCTCGGGCGAAACGGCGCCGCTGCTCTTCACCGCGCTCAACAACCAGTTCTTCAGCGCCGACATGAACGGCCCGATGGCCAACCTGCCGGTCGTCATCTTCCAGTTCGCGCTGTCCCCGTTCGACGACTGGCGCGTGCTGGCGTGGGGCGGGGCCCTGCTGATCACGCTCACCGTCCTGCTTCTCAACATCCTCGCGCGCTCGGTGTTCCGCCAGAACGCCGTGCGCTGACCCCCATCATGCAGACGCAAACGCACACGCCCACGCACGCCGCCGCCCCCATGCCGCCGCCGATGACGGCGGCCCAGACCGCCGCCGAACCCAAGATGTCGATCCGCGGCCTGGACTTCTATTACGGCCAGTTCCACGGGCTCAAGAACGTGAGCCTCGACATCGCCGAGCGCCGCGTCACGGCGTTCATCGGCCCGTCGGGCTGCGGCAAGTCGACGCTGCTGCGTACGCTCAACCGGATGTATTCGCTGTACCCCGGCCAGCGTGCCACCGGCGAGATCCTGTTCCACGGGCGCAACATCCTGGACCCGGGCGTCGACCTCAACATGCTGCGCGCCAAGGTCGGCATGGTGTTCCAGAAGCCGACGCCGTTCCCGATGTCGATCTACGACAACATCGCGTTCGGCGTCCGCCTGTACGAGCGGCTGTCCGCGCGCGCGATGGACGAGCGCGTCGAGTGGGCGCTGTCGAAGGCGGCGCTGTGGGACGAAGTCAAGGACAAGCTGAAGCAGAGCGGCATGGCGCTGTCCGGCGGCCAGCAGCAGCGGCTGTGCATCGCGCGCGCCGTCGCCGTGCAGCCGGACGTGCTGCTGCTCGACGAGCCGACGTCCGCGTTGGACCCGATCTCGACCGCCAAGATCGAGGAGCTGATCACCGAGCTCAAGCGCGACTACACGATCGCGATCGTCACGCACAATATGCAGCAGGCCGCCCGCGTGTCCGACTTCACCGCCTACATGTACCTGGGCGAGCTCATCGAGTTCGGCGCCACCGACGCGCTGTTCTTCAAGCCGCAGCGCCGCGAGACCGAGGATTACATCACCGGCCGCTTCGGCTGAAGCGGCAACGACGGAAGAACACGATGAACGATCACACTTCGAAGCAGTTCGACGTCGAGATGGAGGCGATCCGCTCCGGCGTCCTGTCGATGGGGGGCCTCGTCGAGCGGCAGTTCAAGCGCGCGATCCAGGCGCTGGAGGACGACGAGGACGGCGAGCTGATCGACGCGGTCGGCGCGGACGAGCAGCAGATCAACCAGCTGCAGGTCGACATCGACCAGCAGTGCGCGCAGATCATCGCGCGCCGCCAGCCGACGGCCGTCGACCTGCGGATGATCCTGACGATCAGCAAGGTCGTGAACGACCTCGAGCGCGCTGGCGACGAGATCAAGAAGATCGCGTACAAGGCGAACGAGACGCTCGGCAGCGACACGCTACGCCGCGTCCGCTACTACGACGTCGTGCGCGCCGCCCGCCAGGCGGAGCACATGCTGCAGCTGTCGCTCGACGCGCTGGCACGGCTCGACCCGGACGCGGCGGTGGAGATCGTCGATCTCGACGACGCGATCGACGCGGCGTTCTCGGCCATCCTGCGGCAGCTGATCAGCTACATGATGGAAGACCCGCGCACGATCACGCCCGCGCTCGAGATCGTGTTCATCGCCAAGTCGATCGAGCGGGTGGGCGACCACGCGAAGAACATCGCCGAGGCGGTCGTGCAGGTGGTCCGCGGCAAGGACGTGCGGCACGCGTCGGCCGAGCAGATCCGGGCGGAGCTCGCCGGGCCATGATGCCGACGGTACTCGTCGTCGAGGACGAGCCGGCGATCCTCGAGCTCCTGAAGGTCAACCTGATGGACGCGGGCTACGAGGTCCGTGCCGCGTCCGACGCCGAAGCCGCCCGCGAGCTGCTGGAGGACGCGCTGCCGGACCTGGTGCTGCTCGACTGGATGCTGCCCGGCCAGTCCGGGCTCGCGTTCGCGAAGGACCTGCGTGCGCGCAAGCGGACCAAGGACCTGCCGATCATCATGGTCACGGCACGCAGCGACGAGGCCGACCGCGTCGCGGGCCTGGAAGCCTGGGTCGACGATTACGTGACCAAGCCGTTCTCGCCACGCGAGCTGAAGGCGCGGATCAAGTCGGTGATGCGCCGGCGCGCGCCCGAGGCGGCGCAGGAGACGCTGGCGGCCGGCGCGCTCAAGCTCGACCCGGTCACGCATCGCGTCACCGTGGGTGACCGCACGGTACCGCTCGGGCCCACCGAGTTCCGCCTGCTGCGCTTCCTGCTCGCGCGCCCGGAGCGCGTGCACTCGCGGACGCAACTGCTGGACCAGGTCTGGGGCGACCAGGTCTACATCGAGGAGCGCACCGTCGACGTGCACATCCGGCGGCTGCGCGCCGCGCTCGAGCCGTTCGGCCAGGACAAGCTCATCGAGACCATACGCGGCAGTGGCTATCGACTGGCGGTGCCCGCGCACTAGCGCCGGGCGTCCGCTAGACTTCCGCGCATGCGTGAGATCTGGATCGCGGGCCTCGCGGTGCCGGCGGCGGCGATCGTCGTCGCGGCATTGGTCTATGCGCTCGGCGGCCCGGTGGCAGGATTCGCCGTGCTGGCGCTGCTGCTGCTGGCGATCGTCATCTGGCACCTGACCCAGGTCGTGAAGCTGGTGCACTGGGCCGACGGCGAACTCGACGCCCCGGTCCCCGAGGGCCATGGCGCCTGGCGCATCCCGTTCACGCGCATCTACCGGCGCGTGCGCGCGCGTGCCGCGGTGCACCGCGACCTCGCGCACACGATCGCGCGGTTCCAGAGCGCCGCCGAGGCCGTTCCCGACGGCATGGTCGTGCTGGATGCGGCCAACCGCATTCGCTGGGCCAACCGGCGCGCGCAGCGCCAGCTGGGCATCGCGGAGGACGGCGACATCGGTACGCCGCTCGCCAACCTGCTGCGCGAGCCCGAGTTCATCCGTTACCTCGAAGGCGGCGACTATACGCAGTCGGTCGTCGTGCCGTCGGCGCGCGAGAGCGGGGTCACGCTGTCGATGCTGCTGGTCCCGTTCGGCGTCGACGAGAAACTGATCATCTGCCGCGACATCACCGAGCTGGAAGCGGTGGCGCGGATGCGCCGCGATTTCATCGCCAATGTGTCGCACGAGTTGAAGACGCCGTTGACCGTGATCAGTGGTTTCGTCGAGACGATGCAGGACATGGACCTCGACGCGCACCAGCGGGAACGCTACCTGGCGCTGATGGAGCAGCAGGCCCAGAGCATGCGCCGCCTGGTCGCCGACCTGCTGACGCTCTCGGCGCTGGAAAGCGAGCAAAGCCCGGCTGCCGACACCACGTTCGCGGTGGAACCGCTGTTGCGCGCCGTGTACGCCGATGCGCTGGCGCTGTCGGCCGGCGACCACGCGATCACGCTCGATGCCGGGCCCGCGGCGACGCTGGTAGGTGCCCGCGACGAGATCGCCAGCGCGTTCTCGAACCTGGTGACCAACGCGATCCGCTACACGCCAAAGGGCGGGCGCATCGCGCTTGCCTGGTCGATCGCCGAGGATGGGAGCGGCATGTTCTCGGTCCGCGACACCGGCATCGGCATCGCGCCCGAGCACATCCCGCGGCTGACGGAGCGTTTCTACCGGGTGGACCGGTCCCGGTCCCGTGCCACCGGGGGCACCGGGCTGGGCCTCGCGATCGTCAAGCACGTGCTGCTGCGCCACCAGGCGACGCTCGAAGTGGCGAGCGTCCCGGGCAGCGGAAGCACGTTCTCGGTACGGCTGCCTGCGCGACGCGTCCATCGGCTGCCGGCCGCCGAAGGTGCGCGGGAAACGGCGGTTCCGGCACGCGGTTGAGCCGGCAAACCTGCAAGCGGGTCCAAACAAGCAACAGTCCCCCGCGTCGAGGGCCGCCACCGCGTATGCCGGGCGTGGCCGCGGGTACGCGGCAAGTCCATGATTTCTATGGAATCTCAGGTCCCGCGCTGCGCTTTCGCAGGATTCATGCCTAGTTTGACGGGGGTTGTCGCTTCCTGCTAAACTCGCGCGTTTCGCGGAGGGGTTCCCGAGCGGTCAAAGGGAGCAGACTGTAAATCTGCCGGCTCTGCCTTCGAAGGTTCGAATCCTTCCCCCTCCACCATTTGAAGGCTACCGCGGGTGTAGCTCAATGGTAGAGCAGAAGCCTTCCAAGCTTACGACGAGGGTTCGATTCCCTTCACCCGCTCCATTCCACCGCGGCCCCGGCGTCGGGACCTCGTTGCAATGGAAATGCAGTAGCAAGGAAACAAGCAGGCTGCCGGCTGTTGCGCGAGGGGCCATGCGGAATTGAGATGCGCGGGGTCCGCGGTGCCGCGGGTCCCGATGGCAAGGCCCATGTAGCTCAGTGGCAGAGCACTCCCTTGGTAAGGGAGAGGTCGCGCGTTCAATCCGCGCCATGGGCACCACCCAGGTGCGGGCAAAAGTGAAAACCTACTTTTGCCCGGTGCAGTTTCCTGAAAATCCCCGGCGAAGCCGGATGATTTTCAGCAGTAAGGGCTACGAAACGACGCGCGCTTTGCGTGCGAACGTCAACTAATCGATAGAGAGCTGGAGAAGCGTCATGGCAAAGGGCAAGTTCGAACGTACGAAGCCGCACGTGAACGTGGGGACGATTGGTCACGTGGATCACGG
>JAFEDG010000067.1 GCA_018241745.1 Pseudomonadota bacterium | reverse complement strand
TCATCCGGCAGGCGAATCGCTATGTCGGTGCCGCGCGCAACGCCGGCATCCGCGCGGCCGGGACCACGTTCGTCATCCTTCTCGACGACGACAACGTGGCTTTCCCGGACATGGTGCGGTCGCTGCGCACTGCGATCGAGCGCACGCAGGCGGACGTCGTGACCTGCGGCCTGCGGCATTTCCACGACGCGACAAACGCGCCTTCGGCGGCGCTGCCCGCGGACGATCATGTCTTCTCCGGCGGGCCGCTGCTGCTCGGCGCGATCCACAACTGTTTTGGCGACGCCTCGGGCATCTATCGGCGCGCCGTGTTCGACCGTATCGGCGCATTTCACGAGCGCAGCGGCGTCAGCTTCGAGGATTGGCACCTGCATCTGCGCGTCGTCGCCGCGGGCTTGCGCCTCGTAAGCCTGCCCGAGCCGCTCGTGTGGTACCGGATCCGGCCCGCCAGCATGTTGCGATCGACGCGTCGCTACGACAATGCACGCGTGATCGCCGAATTTGTCGGCGGTTTGCCAGGTGGTGCACTGGAGCCCCTGGCCGACCTGCTGATGGGCCTCGAGGAGCACCAGTCCACCACGGCGACGCACGCCGCAGGCCTCGAAGCAGCGCTTGCGGCAGCACGTGATGCACACGCCACGGCGACCGCCTATGCGCACTCGCTCGAGCGGGCACTGGCCGACGTCGAGGCTTACGCGCTGCGGCTGGAGGGTGCGTTGAAGGCGCAGGATCCTGGCGGCTGACCCGGAGGGGGGTCCGTCACGGGCGGCATGTGCGCCTGCGGCCGGGTGTCGAGTTTTGCACTGGCGACCCCCGCCCGGCCGGCTCATAATGCCGCCCGCCACAGGTAGCGGCTGCCGGCCGCACCGACCCCGACGGAGAGACCCCCCATGAAGCGCACCCTTCTTGCCCTGGCGTCAGTCGCCACGCTGGCGTCAGCCTCATATGCACCGGCCGCCACCGCGCAGTCCGCGGACGCGTGGAACGCCAACGACTGGCATTACAACCTCGTGATCTATGGCTACTTTCCGGAGATCGGGGGCAATTCCAAGTTCCCCGCCCGCACCGGCGGCAGCGACCTTGGCGTCGACGCCAACACGATCATCAACGCGTTGAAGTTCGCCGCAATGGGTACGTTCGAGGCGACGAACAACCATTGGGGCTTCCTGGCCGACGTGCTGTACATGGACTTGGGCGGCAGCAAGAACGGCACGCGCGACGTCTCGATCGACGGCCACCCGCTGCCCGTCGGCGTGACCGCCAACGCTTCGCTGGACATCAAGGGCACGATCCTCGAGCTGGCGGGAACGTACCGCCTCATGACCAGCCCGAGCGGCACGCTCGACCTCGTCGGCGGCGCGCGGATGCTGAACTACAAGCAGACGCTGGGCTGGGAGTTCAGCGCGGACCTCGGTCCCGACCAACCGAGCCGCACGGGCAACTCGGACATCAGTGTCACCAACTGGGACGCGATCATCGGCGTCAAGGGCCGCGTCGCGTTCGGCGACAACCACGAGTGGTTCATCCCGTACTACGCGGACGTCGGCACCGGCGACAGCGATCTCACGTGGGAAGCGCTCGCCGGCCTGGGCTATTCGTTCAAGTGGGGCGACGTCGTCGCTGCGTGGCGTTACATCAAGTACGACTTCAAGTCCGGCAGCGCGTTCGAGGACGCCTACTTCAACGGACCGATGCTGGGCGTCGCGTTCCACTGGTAAGCGGGCGCGCTGCGCGCGACGAAGCCATTCACCGGGGCGCGCAACGTCAGAACCGGTACGCCAGCGTCACCCGGAAGCTTCGCTTCTCCGCGGGGTGGAAGTGGACGTCGTCCACCCCCGCGCCCGGCTCTCCGGGCAGCCGCGACGTGTAGTAGTACGCGATGTCGTTCGTCTTCGCATCGAACAGGTTGAACACGTCCAGGCGCAGCCGGGTGTTGCGCGCGATCTCGTAGCCGACCTGGGCGTCGAACATCGTCGACGAACTCGACCGCACACTGTCGTCCTCGACCAGCGGGTACGGGCCGATGTAGCGCATGAAGAGGCCAGCGCTCCACGGCCCATAACCGTCGACGGCGACGCCGGCGGCGATGACTGCCGACGGCGCTCCCGGGATATAGCTCCCTTCCGGCGCGTCGTCCTCGAAGCGCGCATGCGTCCACGCGACGTCGAGATCCGCGTAGAGCCACGGCAGCGGACGCCACCGGGTGTTCCACTCCACGCCGTAGCGTTGCGACGGGCGCCCCGCTTCCGTCGTGCCCGCATCGCCGACGAACACCAGCTCGCTCGCGATCCTCAGGTACCACAGCGCCAGCGATGACTGGACGTTCCGGATGGCCGCGGTCCGCAACCCCAGCTCGGCACCCTTGCTGCGCACCAGCGGCGTCGCCGCGTCGACGGGATCGCCGCTCGACGGGTCCACCTTGATCGTCACGCCGCGCGCATCGTTGCTGTGGAAACCATAGCCCGCGTTGACGAAGTATTCGGTGTCGTCCCATGGTCCGAATACGAGCGACATCTTCGGCGACGCGATGCCGGCCGTGCGTACGCCTGAATTCTCGGGCGTCGACGAGTCGACGTCGAAGCGGTACCAGTCGTAGCGCAGGCCGAGGATCGAGCGCATCCACGGCGCGAGCCGCGCGTCGTTCTGCGCGTAGACGCCGACGCTTCCTTCGTTCACGTCGTCCTCGCGAGTCGTCGACAGCCGGTTGCGGTCGACCGTCGCGTACAGGCCGACGGGATCGATGCGGTCCTGCCGCATCTCGAAGCCCAGCGTGTTGCTGACCGGCACGGCGCCCCAGCGCTCGTCGCGCGTCCAGCTACCCGTCCATCCGTAGACGTTGCGATGGTCGTATTGCTCGAACTGGTCGCCATTGACGGGGTCGTCGAGGAAATACGTGAAGTCCGAGAACAGGTCGAGCTTGTAGCGGAACCAGTAGGCCGTCGTCTGGTAGGTGCCGCCGGCCAGCGGACCGCGCGCGTCGAGCGACAGGCTGTAGCGTTGCGACGAGCCGCCGTCGGTGTCGTTCAGCGAGCCGTAGCGCCCGACGAGCCCCTCCTCCACGGCGCGCAGCGGGATCTGGTCGGTCGATGTCCAGCGGCCGCTGTAGGCCATGCCGGTGACCGAGACGGTCGAGGCACCGACCGGCAGCACGTAGCGCAGCACCCCGTTGGCCTTGTGGAAGTCCTCCGGCACGTCCCACGGCCCGTCGTTGTGCATGTACTCGAGGCCGTACGTGAATGCGCCCGGGCCGGCGTCGGCGGTGCCGGCAAGCAACGCGCGCGCATACCCGAAGTCCCCGAGGGTGCCCAGCGCGATGTTCTGCTTCAGCCGGTCCGCGACGTGCATCGATGCCCCGCCTGCGGAACCGAAATCGCCGACGTTCGCATAGTACGGGCCCTTCCAGTAGTCGACGGTGGTGATGAGCTCCGGGATCAGGAAGTTGAGGTCGGTATAGCCCTGGCCGTGTGCATGCGTGCGCAGGTTGACCGGCATGCCCGCGACCCACGTCGAGAAATCCGTTCCGTGGTCGAGGTTGAAGCCGCGCAGGAAATACTGGTTGGCCTTGCCGGAACCGCTGTGCTGGGTGACGACCATCCCCGGCACGTACTCGAGCAGGTTGCCGGGCCGCAGCAGCGGCATGTCGTCGATGAGCCGCGACGTGATCACGCCCGCGCTGGCGGCATCGGTGCTGCCGATGCTGTTGTCGTAGTGACCGACGACGTCGACCTGCGGGAGCACCGCGCGAGCGTCGGTCGGGCCATCGTCGGCGGCGGCGAGCGGTGCTGCGAGGGCGAGGGCCAGCGCGGCCGCCCTGCCCGCGGTCCCGAACGCGCGTCGCATACGCGCGAAGCGCACGGACACCGCCCTCACCGCGCCAGTTTCACGTCCGCGTCATCGCCCCGGCTCCGTCGCGCGCTGCGTATCGCGGCGAGAAACGCCCCGACGACGCCGACCATCACTGCCACGCCGAACCACAGCTCGTGCGCGTCCGCCCACGCATCCAGCGAGGGAAGGATCAGCTTGGCCACCGTGAACGCGCCCACCGTGAAGCTGATGCCGGCGACGCCCAGCGCCATCACGCGCGACGCCACGACCGCCGTGCGGTCGGCGCGGCTGACGAGTCGCGAGATCCACATCCCGTTGAGCCCATCCACCGTCAGCATGCCGGCGAAGAACAGCGACGCGAATACGAGCGCGCTGCCGACGCCACCGAAGTGCGCCGCCGCCAGCGCGAACAGCGCGGCCTGCGAAACCGTGTCGAACGACACGGCGAACAACACGCCGACGGCGGCAATGGCCCAGGGGCTGCGCACGGCAACGAAGCGGCCCAGCATCCGGCCCTTGATGCCATGGGTGGGGACCACCGTGTCCGGCGGTGCGCTCAGCACTGCGCGCGCATTCATGTAAGCGAGCCCGAACAGGAAGATCACCGATACGGTGGCGCCCGTGATTTCCAGCCAGCCCGGAGTCCGCCACCGCGAGGCGAGCGTAGCGGCCGCGAGCGCGACGATCACCACGACGACGCCGTGGCCGAGCGAGAACAGCGCCCCGGCAAAGCGCGCAAGCCGCGGATTGGCGCGTGCGTTGTAGCGGGTGAGCCCGTCGATCGTCGCGAGGTGATCCGCGTCCAGGCCATGCTTCAGTCCGAAGACATAGGCGAACGCGCAGGCGAGCGCGAACGACGCGGTGGTGTCCCCCATGATCCCGATCCCCGGCAGCCGCAACGGTAGGAAGAACTCTTACATTTTTCCTATTGGTTGGCAAGGAACCGCGGTGGCAACGGGTCAGTCACGCGGCACCAGGTGCACGTGGCGGGCCGTACGCAGCCCGGCCGGCCCGTGGGCGTGCGCGTAGCCCGTATCCACGGTAACGAGGTTCAGCGCCGCGTGCGTCACCCCGCGTTCGCCGCGAATGACGTCGGCAAACGCCCGCACCGCCGGCGACGCCCCCTTGAGGATGGCCGTCTCCAGGCAATGCTCGTGATCGAGATGCACGTGCATCGTGGCGACGACGAGGTCGTGGTGCGCGTGCTGGGCCGCCGTCAGGCGCCCCGCGAGGTCGCGCTGGTGATGGTTGTACACGTACGACAGGCCGGCGACGCAATGCGTCTTCGAGCCCGCATCGGCGCGGTCCGCTTCCACGGCGCGCCGCAACAGGTCGCGCATCGCCTCCGAGCGGTTGGCATAGCCGTGCTTTACGACGAGCGCATCGAACTCGGCGGCGAGCGCGTCGTCGATCGACATCGTGATCCGTTCCATGAGCTCCCTCCCGGTGCGGGCGCGTCCGCGTGAAGCGCTAGGTTAGAATGCCGCGATGCCTTTGTGGAGCGTTTTTTCGAACGCCGCCGGGTCTACCCGGTGAGTGCCATCCTGCTGTCGCTGGCCGCGTTCGTCTCCACGCTGCTCGGCGGCCTGTTCGCGCTGCGCTTCCGGCGCCTGCTCCATTACATCCTGAGTTTCAGCGCCGGCGTCGTGCTGGGTGTCGTGGCGTTCGACATCCTGCCGGAACTGTTCGCGCTCGCGCATGAATCCAACGTCGACGTCAGCATTGGCATGGTCGCGCTGGTCGCCGGCTTCCTGCTGTTCCATGCGGTCGAGCGCTTCATACTCGTCCATGCCGCGCATGAGCACGGCTTCGCACCGCACCGGCATCCTACGGTTGGCCTGACCTCCGCGGCCGCGCTGATCGGGCACAGCTTCATGGATGGTGTCGGCATCGGACTCGGCTTCCAGGTGTCGCCAAGCGTGGGCATCGCCGTCGCCGTCGCCGTGATCGCGCACGACTTCTGCGACGGCCTCAACACCGTGTCGGTCATGCTGCTGCACGGCAACGAGGATCCGCGCTCGCGGCTGATGCTCGCGCTCGACGCGCTGGCGCCCATCGTGGGCGCCGCGTCCACGCTCGCCTTCAACGTGCCCCCGGCGGTGCTCGTCCCCTACCTCGGCTTCTTTGCCGGCTTCTTGCTGTTCATCGCGACGTCCGACATCCTGCCGGAAGCGCATACGACGGACCGCGCGCTCAAATTCCTCGCGTTGCTCGCACTGACCGTGCTGGGCGCGGGGCTCACGTTCGTCGCGGTCCGCGTCGCCGGCTGAGCGACCCGCCGCCGGCGTGCCGCCGGGGCGGGAAGGCGTGCGTGGGATAATGGCCCATCGCCGATTCCCGGCCGGAGTGCATTCGCTGCCATGCTCGACACGTTTTCGCTCGTCAAGGAATTCACGGCTGATATCTCGCGGGGCGACGTCAGCTTCCCGACGTTCGCCGCCGCAACGTTTCGCATCCAGGAAGCGCTGGGCGACCCCGACATCGACGTCGGCCGGCTCGCGACCATCGTCGCGAGTGAGCCACTGCTTCCGGCGCGCCTGATCAAGCTCGCGAACGCGCCGATCCATGGGACCGGCAATGCGCCGGTCACCGACGTCAAGGCGGCGGTGATGCGGCTGGGATTCTCCGCGGTACAGGCGGCCGCGTACGCGTTCGCGCTGGAGCAGCTGACGCAGATGAAGGAATACGTCCGCGTCGCGCGCCACGCGCGCCTGGTACTCGCGCACAGCATCGACGTTGCAGCGCTTGCGCACGTCATGGCCCACCGCCTGACGCGCATCCCGCCCGAGCAGGCATTGTTTGCGGGCCTCGTGCACGACATCGGAAGCTTCTACCTGTTGGCCCGCCTCGCCTCGCGCGTGGACCTGCCGCCGGATTCGCCTGAATTCCAGGCACTGGTCGCCGATTGGCACACGGCGTTCGGCCACCAGATCCTCGTGTCGTTGCG
>JAFEDG010000066.1 GCA_018241745.1 Pseudomonadota bacterium | reverse complement strand
ACCCGGAGAACGTGGCGTCGCAACGGGTGATCGAAGCCAACGGCGGCGTGCTGCACGAGCACTTCACCAAGCCTTCCGCATTCGGCGGCACGGCAGGCATGCGCTACCGCATCTTCGCGCCCGCGTGACGTGGCCACGTACCTGTTCGCGTGGAATCCCAAGCTGTGGGACTGGCCGGAACTGGCGCGGGACCAGCGGGCGCTCGCGCGCCAGGGTTATCTCGACATCCGCTGGGCGAGCGGTCGCGTGCGCGCGATCGAGCCCGGCAGTCGCGCGTTCCTGATGCGCCTGGGCGTGCCACCCAAGGGCCTGTTCGGCGACGGGGTGACGATGACCGCGCCCAAGGCAGGACGCCACTGGCGCGCCGACAAGCGCGCCGCGGGCATTCCCGCGCTGTACCTGCGGATCCGCCTAAATACGTTGTTCGAGACGCCGCTGGTCACGCTCGACGACCTGTCCGAGCCGCCGTTCGACGGTTACCGGTGGACGGTGCGGCAATCGGGCGCCTACGTGCCGCTCGCGAAAGCGGATGCGCTCGAGCGGTTGTGGGACGAGCGCATGGCCGAGCACCATGCGGCGCCCTTGCGCCCGAAGGCTCGACGATGAACAGCCGCGCGCTCGCGCGCGCGATCCTGGTCGGCGGCGCCGTCGGTGGCGCGCTGGACCTCGCGTTCGCCTTCACGTTCGCCGCCGCGAACGGCGCCGCGCCGGAACGCGTATTGCGCATCATCGCCAGCGGCGCGCTCGGCGAACCCGCCTTCCACGACGTCACGTGGGCGCCGGCACTGGGGCTCGCGTGCCACTTCCTGCTGTCGTGGCTGTGGGCGGGACTGTTCGCGGCGCTTGCCGTGCGCGTTCGCGGATGCGTCGCCCACCCGCTCGTGGCTGGCGCGATCTTCGGCTTCGGCGTGTTCTTCGCGATGCGCCTCGTCGTGCTGCCGTTGTCCGCGTTCCCGCGACCCGTGCGCTTCCCGCCGCTCGCCACTGCGCTGGACCTCGGCTCGCACATGTTGCTGTTCGGCATGCCGATCGCGTGGTGGATCGCGCGCGCGTTGCGCCCGCGCGCCTCCGGTTAGCGCCGCGGTATATTGCCTGCACCATGGCCGAATCCACGATCCGTTTCGAAGACGGCGCCGTTTACGAGGAGATGATGGGCCGCTGGAGCCGGCCCGTCGGGGACCAGTTCCTCGACTGGCTCGCGCCGGACCTTGGCCTCGCGTGGGTCGACGTGGGCTGCGGCAACGGCGCGTTCACGCGCAGGATCGTCGCCAACTGTGCGCCCGCGCGCGTCGACGCGATCGACCCGTCGCCGGCGCAGATCCAGCACGCGCAGGTGCACGCCGCGGCGCCCGGCGTTGCCTACCGCCAAGGCGACGCGATGGCCCTTCCGTTTGCCGACGGAACCTACGACGTGGCGACGATGGCGCTCGTGCTGTTCTTCGTCCCGCAACCTGCGCGCGGAGTCGCCGAGATGGTGCGCGTCGTGCGTCCCGGCGGTACCGTCGCCGCCTACATGTGGGACATGTACAACGGCGGCTTCCCGTGGGAGCCGCTGGTCGCGGAATTGCGTGCGCTCGGGCACATGCCACCGCGGCCGCCGAGCGTCGAAGCCTCGCGGCCCGAGGTGATGGCTGCGCTGTGGGCCGATGCCGGCCTCGACGACATCGAGGTGCGGGGGATCGAGGTCACGCGCACGTTCGAGAGCTTCGACGCGTGGTGGAAGATCGCGCTGACGTCGCCGTCGACGGCCGCCGTCATCCAGCAGTTCGACGCGAACACGCTCGCGGAACTCCGATCACGCGTCCGCGATCGATTGCCCACGGACGTCGCCGGACGGGTGACGCCGCGCGCCCGCGCGAATGCCATCAAGGGTCAATTGCCCGGCTGACGCCTGCGAGGCGGTAAGCTTCCCGCCTGCCTCCCCACCCAGCGCTCCCCATGCACCTCATCGGCATGCTCGACTCGCCCTACGTCCGCCGCGTGGCGGTCGCGCTGCAACTCCTCGGGCTGCGGTTCTCGCACCAATCGCTCTCGGTATTCCGCACGTTCGACGCGTTCCGTGCGATCAATCCCGTGGTCAAGGCGCCGACGTTCGTCTGCGACGACGGCACGGTGCTGATGGATTCGACGCTGATCATCCACTACGCGGAACGTGTCGCGCATCCGCGCACGCTGGAGGCGGACGACCTGCCGACGTTTCGCCACGACACGCGCGTGACCGGCCTCGCGCTGGCCGCCTGCGAAAAGAGCGTGCAGATCATCTACGAGCGAGCGCTGCGCGAGCCGCACATGCAGCTCGAATCGTGGATGACGCGCGTCACCGGGCAGATGCTCGCCGCGTGCGACGGACTCGAGGCCGCGCTCGCCACGCCGCACGGCGCGCCGCTGACGCCGTTGCGCCAGGCCGGCCTCACCACCGCCGTCGCGTGGCATTTCATCCAGCAGATGGTGCCGGCCAGCGTGCCGGCCGCGCGCTTCCCGCGTCTCGCCGAGTTCTCGGCGCACGCGGAAACGCTCCCCGCGTTCGCCGCCGCGCCGCACGGGGAGGGGCTCGTCGCCGGCGCCGGATGATCCTGCGCATACGCGTCAAGCCGCACGCGCCGGTCGACGCGCTGGCGATGTCCGCGGACGGCACGTGGGTCGCCCGTGTCAAGGCCGTGCCGGTCGACGGCAAGGCGAACGAGGCATTATTGGCGCTCGTCGCGCGGCATTTCGGATGCCGGAGGACGGCCGTCACGCTGCGCAGCGGCGCCGGTGCGCGCCAGAAGCTCGTCGAGATCGACGATCGCGCGCTCCCGCCGCGCGCGTGACGCCGCCCGCCCCCCCGCCGCCGCCGGCGCCGTCCATTCACGAGGCCATGACGATGTCGACCGGAACCGTACGCCTGCATCGCGTGCTGCGCGCGCCGCCGGAGCGCGTGTACCGCGCATTTCTCGAACCCGCGGCGATGGTCAAGTGGCTGCCACCGCATGGCTTCGTCGGCCACGTCGATCATGTCGACGCGCGCGTCGGCGGCACGTTCGCGATGTCGTTCACGAACTTCGGGAAGGGCACGCGCCATTCGTTCGGCGGCGAGTACCTGGAGCTCGTCCCCGGCGCGCGCATCGTGCACACCGACCGCTTCGACGACCCGGGCCTGCCGGGCGTCATGCGCACGGCCATCGACTTCACGGCCGTGTTCTGCGGCACCAATCTCACGGTGGTCCAGGAAGGCATCCCCGCGATGATCCCCGTGGAGGCGTGCTACCTCGGCTGGCAGGAGTCGCTCCAGCTGCTCGCGCAGCTGGTGGAGCCCGAGATCCCCGGCTGACGCTCGCGCCGCACGGCGCGTTGGCGTATCGTGGCGCCCTTCGCCACAGGGAGGCGTCATGGCCGCACGGTTCATCAAGATCGCAGTGTTGTACCTGCTCGTCGGCGTCTGCTTCGGCGGCGCGATGGGCGCGACAGGCAACTTCACGCTGGCGCCGGTGCACGCGCACATCCTGCTGCTGGGCTGGGTCACGCTTGCGCTGGCCGGCATTCTCTACACGCTCTATCCGGCGGCGGCAGAGACGCGGCTCGCCACGATCCACTTCTGGGCGCACAACCTCGCGCTGCCGCTGTTCATGGGCGCGCTGGCGATGCTGCTTTCCGGCAACAACGGCGCGATGCCCGTCGTCGCGATCACGTCGTCGGTCGTGATCCTTGGCGTCGCATGCTTCGTCGTGAACATCTGGCTTACGGTCAAGCGCCCCGGCTGATGGCGGCCACCGCCGACGATCCGCTCGCGAACATCGTCTGGAACAGCCTCGCGGGCCCGCACGCCGGGATCGCGGAAGGCGACGCGCGGACACGTCGGTACCGGCGCGGGTACTCCCCGTTCGTCGCGTCGGCCGATCCGGCGCGGCCCGACCTCGATGCATGGCGCGCGCTGTCGGCGCCCGGCGAAGGCCTGTGCTGCTTCTTCTGGGAAGGACCGGTGCCGTCCGGCTGGACGCTGGGCGCCGAGAAGCCGCTTGCCCAGATGACGTGGGACGCGGAGGCGCCTGCCGAAGACGCGGCGCCCGACGCAGTCCCGTTGACGCCGGCGCACGTCGCGCAGGTCCTCGCGCTGACGGACCTGACGAAACCGGGCCCGTTCGGGCCGCGCACGATCGAGATGGGCGAATACTTCGGCCTGTTCGACGGCGAGCGCCTCGTCGCGATGGCGGGCGAGCGGATGTGTTCCGGCGCGTGGCACGAGGTGAGCGGCGTCTGCACGCATCCCGACTATCGTGGCCAGGGACTCGCACGCCGGCTGATGCTGAAAGTCATCCACCGCCAGGCGTTGCGCGGCAAGCGCACGTTCCTGCACGTGCTCCGTGACAACGAGCCCGCGCTGGCGCTGTATCGCGCGATGGGTTTCGGCGAGCGACGCGCGGTGCTCGCGCGCTTCGTGGCGCACGACTGACGTGCGGCGCGGGCGCGGTGTCCGTCCGGGTGGACGCTATGCTCTCGCCCGCGGCGGCTACTGGCTGCTCGCCGACGGCGGCACGCTGCCGCTGGATGGCGCCAGCGTCGGGACGCGCAGCCGTCCATAACCAGAAGGGTTGATCCATGCAAACGCAGACGCTACGCATCCTCGGCCGCACCACCTCGATCAACGTGCGCAAGGTCCTGTGGCTGTGCGTCGAGTTGGACGTACCGGTCGCGCAGGAGGACTGGGGCGGGGACACGCGGCCCACGTCCGATCCCGCGTTCCTCGCGCTCAATCCCAACGGGCTCGTGCCGGTGATGCAGGATGGCGACTTCGTGCTGTGGGAGTCCAACACGATCTGTCGCTACCTCGCGCTGCGCGAACGGCGCGCGGACCTGCTGCCGGTGGACGCCGCGGGCCGCGCGCGCGTCGAGCAATGGATGGACTGGCAGGCCACCGACCTCAACAGCGCATGGCGCTATGCGTTCCTGGCGCTCGTCCGGCGCAGTCCGCGCTTCGACGATCCGGCGGCGATCGCCGCGAGCGTCGCCGACTGGAACCGGCTGATGCGCATCTTCGAGGCCCAGCTCGAGCGCACCGGCGCCTACGCGGCCGGGCCGGCGTTCACGCTGGCCGACATCAACATGGGCCTCGGCGTGCAACGCTGGTTCGCGGCGCCCATCGAACGCCCCACGCTGCCCGCCGTGGCCGCGTACTACGAGCGGTTGGCGACGCGCGAAGGCTACCGGCTGCACGGGCGCAACGGCATGCCCTGAGCGGGCTTGCCGCTTCTTGCGCGCTGCGCAATGATGGCGACGCGCGCTGCGGTCGTGCGCGCCTACGCGAGGGCCGTCCCGATGTGCCGCAACATCAAGCTGCTGTTCAACTTCGAGCCACCCGTGACCGCCGGCGAGATCGACGCCGCGTCGCTGCAGTTCGTGCGCAAGATCTCCGGGTTCAACCAGCCGTCGGCGGCCAATCGCGAGGCATTCGACGCGGCGGTGCGCGACATCGCCGCCGTTGCCGGCACGCTGCTCGCGTCGCTGCGCACGCAGGCGCCGCCGCGCAATCGGGACGTCGAGGCGGAGAAGGCGCGAGCCCGCGCGGCGACGCGCTATTCGCGCGCATGACGGTCGGCGCCTGGCTTTCCGCCGCGACGTCGACGCGCTGAGCGGCACCCCGCGATGGCCCTCGACGTCCGCCTCGGCACGCTCGGCGCCCTGGTGCTGGTCGCGGTGCTCGTCGGTGCCGGCGTGCTGGCGGACCGCGCGCTGCGCACGCCGGCCAACTCCGTCGAGACGAAGGTCGCGACGCCGGAGGTCCCCATCGTCATGCGCACGCCGGGCGGGCTGCTCGAGGTGGCCACGGTCCGCGCCTACGAGCGCTTCAAGCGCGAAGACACCGCCGACTTCTGGGGCCTGCCGCTCGGCACGACCACGTCGCAGATCCAGCTCACGGTGACGTATCGCTATCACATCGAGCTTGCGCGCGAATGGCCGGTGGACGTCGACGGCCAGACGGCGATCGTGCACGCGGGGCCGCTAGTTGCATCGCTGCCTGTCGCGTTCGACACGTCGACGATGGAAAAGTACACGCACAGCGGCTGGGCGCGTTTCAACAAGGACGAGAACCTCGCGCAGCTCGAGCGCTCGCTCACGCCGGAACTTGCACAGCGTGCCAACTCCGCGCGCTACAAGTCGCTCGCATTGGAACCCGCGCGGCAGACGGTGGCGGAGTTCGTGCGCCGCTGGCTGCTGACGCAACCGCGCTGGACCAACGACCCGCACGCGGAGGTCGTCGTGCTGTTCCCGGGGGAACAGCGGCCGACGCACGGCATGCCGTCCCCCGCTGCCGCCGCGGCCCGCTAAGCGGTCGCGCGCGCGGCGCGCCGCGCTGACGTAGGATGGGCGGCATGCCGATTACCGCCCTCGATGCGCTCGCGCGGCTGCAGGAAGGCAACGCGCGTTTCATGGCCGACGAACGCACGTCGGACACGGTGCTGGGCCAGGTGCGCCGCGCCGAGGTGATGAAGAGCCAGGAACCGATCGCGATCATCCTGGGCTGCTCCGATTCCCGCGTACCCGCCGAGCTCGTGTTCGACCAGGGGCTCGGCGACCTGTTCGTCATCCGCGTCGCGGGCAACATCGTCGCGCCGTCGCAGGTGGGCAGCGTGGAGTTCGCCGCCGCGCGGTTTGGCACGCCGCTGGTCGTCGTGCTGGGACACTCGCAATGCGGCGCGATCTTGGCCACGCTGGAGGAGCTCGGACGGCCGACGGCCAACCAGTCTCCCAATCTGCGCGCGATCGTCGACCGCGTGCGCCCGTCGGTCGAAAGCCTGATGGCGCTGCACCGCCACGGCGAGGTGGACACGCTCGTCGACGTCGCCGTGCGCGCCAACATCCGCGCGTCGGCCAACCAGCTGCGCCACGGCTCCCGGGTGCTCGAGCAGCTGATCCAGGATGGCGAGTTGCTGGTGGTCGGTGCCGAGTACTCGCTCGAAACCGGTGCCGTCGACTTTTTCGACGGCATCCCGGCCGGCTACGAGCGT
>JAFEDG010000065.1 GCA_018241745.1 Pseudomonadota bacterium | reverse complement strand
GCGCAATGGTCGCCGACGTACATCCAGTCGCGCACGTTGAGGCCGTCGCCGTAGACGGGCAGCGGCTTGCCCGCAAGCGCGTTGACGATCATCAGCGGGATCAGCTTCTCGGGGAATTGCAGCGGACCGTAGTTGTTCGAGCAGTTCGTCGTCAGCGTCGGCAGCCCGAACGTGTGGTGGTATGCGCGCACGAAGTGGTCCGACGCGGCCTTGGACGCCGAATACGGGCTGTTGGGCGCATACGGCGTCGTTTCCGCGAAGCCGGGCGCGTCCGGCGCGAGGGAACCGTAGACCTCGTCGGTGGACACGTGCAGGAAGCGGAATGCATCGCGCTCCGCGGCCGGGCGCTCGCTCCACCATTGCTTGACCGTGTCGAGCAGCGCAAACGTCGCCATCACGTTGGTGTCGACGAACGCCTGCGGCCCGTGGATCGAGCGGTCGACGTGCGTCTCGGCCGCGAAATTGACGACGGCCCGCGGCACGTGCGTGTCGAGCAGCGAGCGCACCAGCGCGCGGTCGCCGATGTCGCCGTGCACGAAGTGGTAGCGGGCGTCGCCGGCGACTGCCGCGAGGTTGGCCGCGTTGCCCGCATACGTGAGCTTGTCGAGGTTCACCACCGGCTCGCCGCCCCCCGCCAGCCAGTCGAGGACGAAATTGCTGCCGATGAAGCCGCTGCCGCCAGTGACGAGGATCATGGAAGGTCCGAGGAATGCCGCGTCAGGCGCGGACGCCGTAGTAGTCGCGGTACCACGCGACGAAGTGCGCGAGCCCGGTCGCAAGCGGCGTGCGCGGCGTGAACCCGGTGAGCGCCGTGAGCCGGTCGATCGACGCGTACGTCTCGCGCATGTCGCCCGGCTGCAGCGGGCGCGACTCGCGGACAACCTTGCGTCCCCACAGCGTCTCGAGCGTGGCGATGAAGTCCGTCAGGCGCACCGCCTCGTGGTTGCCGATGTTGTAGATCGCGTGCGGCGCCGGACCGATGGCGCCCGTGGCGGCCGGCGGCCGCGCGAGCACGCGGACGACGCCTTCGACGATATCGTCGACGTACGTGAAGTCGCGGTACATGTCGCCGTCGTTGAACACGCTGATCGGCGTCCCGGCCAGGATCGCGCGCGAGAAGATCATCGGCGCCATGTCCGGCCGGCCCCACGGCCCGTACACGGTGAAGAAGCGCAGCCCCGTCGCCGGGAGCCGGAACAGGTGGCTGTAGCTGTAGGCGAACAGCTCGTCGGCCTTCTTGGTGGCGGCGTAGAGACTCACCGGCGTGTCCGTCGGCTGGTCCTCCGAGAACGGCAGCGTGTGCGTCGCGCCGTAGACGCTCGACGACGACGCGTATACCAGGTGCGCGATGCGGCCGTGCCGGCAACCTTCGAGCACGTGCCCGAACGCGTCCACGTTGTTGCGCAGGTAAGCCGCCGGGTTCTCCAGTGAATAGCGGACGCCCGGTTGCGCGGCCAGGTGCACGACGTGCGTCGGCCGCGCGTCGGCGAACAACGCGCGCGTCGCGGCGGGGTCGGCCAGGTCGAGCTCGACGACGTCCACGCCGAGCTCGCGCCGCAGCACGTCCGCGCGCGCGCGCTTCAATTCGACGTCGTAGTACGGCTCGTAGTTGTCGACACCCACGACCGTCGCGCCGGTCGCCGCCAGCGCGCGTGACGCGTGCAGGCCGATGAATCCCGCCGCGCCGGTCACCAGCACGCGGGCCCCGCGCAGGTCGACGCCGTTCATTCGCGCGCCTCGTCCGCAGCCAGCGCACGGAGCTTCGCGTACTTGAGGAAGCTCGCGAACGCGCCGATCGCGATGTGCGCGAAGCCTGCCGTGCCATCGAGGAAGCCGAACCGGAACACGTACTGGCGCATGAAGCGCGCCGCCGGCGCCAGCGCGATCTGCGCGAAGCCGGCGCGCTCGCCGCGCGCGTGCATCGCGTCGGCCTGCAGCGTCGTGTAGCGGTTCTGCTTCGCGATGTAGTCGGCAAGGGACTCTGCCGACGCGTGCATCAGGTCGCCGGCCAGTCGCGCCGGCGGCGCGCCGTCGACGACGACGCGCTCGTGCACCGCGTCGCGGCTCCAGCGCGCGTAGCGCCGGTCGAAGAGGCGCAGGTTCCAGTCCGGATAGCCTTCGCCATGCGCGAGCCAGCGGCCCAGGAAGCGGTTGCGACGCGCGACCGCGTAGGCACTGGCCGGCGGCGGTCCGGGCCGGAACAACGCCGCGATCGCCGCCGCGAGCTCCTCGCTGACGCGCTCGTCCGCGTCGAGGCACAGCACCCAGTCGTACAGCGCGTTGTCGACGGCGAACTGCTTCTGCGGGCCGAACCCCTGCCACGCATGCTCGACGACCCGCGCGCCACGGTTGCGCGCGCGTTCCACGGTATCATCGCGGCTCCCCGAATCGACGACGACCACGTCTGCCGCAAACGGCGCGGAAGCGAGGCATGCGTCGATGTCCGCGGCTGCATCGCGGGTGATGACGCAAAGCGACAAAGGAAGCGGTTCGGCCATGCGTCGACAGGCAGGCGGTTCTCTTGGGCGACCGCGCGACAGCGCGCGGGGCAACGTCCGTTGGCAAACCCTGCGATTTTACTGTGTTTCGCACGCCGGCCCGCCTGCGGTGCGCGGCGTCGCGAGGAACCGCCGATGACCGCTGCGCTCGTCGTCCGCCCGTCCTCGCTCGGCGACATCGTGCACGCGCTGGCGCTGGCCGCCGACGTACGGGCCGCGCGGCCGGAGCTGGCGCTGGACTGGGTGGCCGAGGATGCGTTCGCCGCGCTGCCGACGCTGTGCGCCGACGTGCGCACCGTGATCCCCGTCGCGCTGCGCCGCTGGCGCAGCGCACTCGCGCACGGCGCCACCTGGCGCGAGTTCGGCGCGTTCCGCGCGGCGCTGCGCCACGAACGCTATGCGGCCGTCCTCGACCTCCAGGAGCAGCTCAAGGGCGCGATGATCGCGCGCATCGCGCGCGGGCCGCGCCATGGCCTGCACGCGGCCACGATCCGCGAGCCCGTCGCGACGCTGCTGCACGACGTGCATCACAAGCTGCCGCGCGACGTCCACTTCATCACGAAGGCACGTGCGCTCGCCGCTGCCGCGTTCGGCTACGAGGTCGCCGGCCCGCCGCGCTGGCGCTGGCGCCTGCCGGCGCCGCCGGCGACGTTGCCGGCGCGGCCTTTCGTCGTGCTGATCAGCGCGACGTCGCGCGCGAGCAAGCTGTGGCCGGAGCCTTCTTGGCGCGCGCTCGCGCAGCGCTTCGCGGACGCCGACTTCGACGTGCTGCTGCTGTCCGGTACGCCGGCGGAGGCGGAGCGCGCGTCGCGGATCGCCGCGGGCATCCCCGCGACGACCGTGCTGGGGCGCACGCCATTGGCGGATCTCGCGGCGCTGCTGGCGCGCGCCGAGTACGTCGTCGGCGTCGACACCGGACTCACGCACCTCGCCGCCGCGCTCGGCACGCTGACGGTGGCCGTATTCACCGACACCGACGCGACGCTCGCCGGCGTGGCGATCGACGGCCCCCACGCGGTGGACGTCGGCGGCCTCGGGACCGTGCCGTCGTTCGCCGCCGTCGACGACGCGCTCGGCAGCCTCGCGCGCCGCCATCCCGCGTGCTGATGCGCGCGCTGTATACGCTGCTGTGGTGGGTCGCGCTGCCGCTGCTGCCGCTGCGACTGTGGTGGCGCGGCCGGCGCGAGCCCGGCTATCGCGAGCACGTTGGCGAGCGCTTCGGCCGCTATGCGAAGCCGTTGCCGCGCGGCGCGCTGTGGGTGCATGCGGTATCCGCCGGCGAGACGCGCGCAGCCGCACCGCTGATCGCGCGGCTCCGCGACGCGTATCCGGACCTGCCGATCCTGTTGACCTGCATGACGGCGACCGGCCGCGCCGCGGGGCGCGAGCTGTACGGCGACACGGTCTTCCAATGTTTCCTGCCGTACGACGTGCCGTTCGCCGTGCGCCGCTTCCTGTCCGCGGCGGCACCGCGCATCGGCGTGCTGCTGGAAACCGAGTTGTGGCCCAACCTCGTGCGCATCGGCGCGCAGGCCGGCGTGCCGATCGTGCTCGCCAATGCGCGGCTGTCGGCGCGGTCGGCGGCCGGCTATGCGCGACTGCGGGGTTTCGCGCACGCCGCATTCGGCGCGCTGGCGGGGGTCGCGGCGCAGACCGCGGACGACGCGGCGCGGCTCCGCGCGCTCGGCGCCCGCGACGTCGTCGTCACCGGCAACATCAAGTTCGACGCGTCCGCGCCGCCCGCGATGCGCGAGCTCGCCGCGCGGTTCCGCGCACGCTTCGGCGCGCGCCGCGTGTTCATCGCAGCGGCCACGCGCGACGGCGAGGAAGCGCTGCTGCTGGAGGCGCTGGTGCGGCATCCGCTGCCGCCCGGCACGCTGACGCTGATCGTGCCCCGGCATCCGCAACGCTTCGACGACGTGGCCGCGCTGCTGTCCGCGCGCGGGCTGGCATTCGTCCGCCGCTCCGACGAGCGCGACGTGCCGCCCGCCGTCGACATCGTGCTCGGCGACTCGATGGGCGAGATGTATGCCTACTACGGCGCGGCGGACGTGGCGTTCGTCGGCGGCAGCCTGCTGCCGCTCGGGGGCCAGAACCTGATCGAGCCGCTCGCGCTGGGCGTGCCGGTGCTCGTCGGACCCCATACGTTCAACTTCGCCGACGCCGCTACCAATGCGGTCGCCGCCGGCGCGGCGCTGCGCGTCACCGATGCGGATGCGATGGTGCGCGCGGCGGGCGCGCTGCTGGCGGACACCGCGCGGCGTGCGGCGATGCGCGAGCGGGCACTCGCGTTTGTCGCGACACATCGCGGAGCGGTCGACCGCTTGTGGGCGTGGCTCGCGCCCCGATTGGCGCAACGCCACGATGCGGGGCCATTGTCCCGCGGAAAATAGGGTCGGACCCTAGCTTGCGAGGCGGCGGTTCAAGTCCTCGACGTCGCGCTCGTCGAGCGTGCCGACGGCCGCCTTGAGGCGCAGCACGCCGATCAGGTAGTTGAAGTAGGCCGACGCGAGGTCGCGCCGCGCCGTGAACACGTTCTGCAACGTGTTCAGCACGTCGAGGTTCGTGCGCACGCCGACTTCCTGCCCCAGCTTGTTCGACTGGTAGGCGACTTCCGCCGACTTCACGGCCTGCGCGGTGGCCTTGATCGACGCGACCGAGCTCGTCACGCCCGAGAAGCCCGTCTGCGAGTTGTACAGCGCGTTGCGGCGCGCGGCTTCGAGCTGCGCCTTGGCGTTGTCCTCGAGCGCGATCGCCTCGCGCACCTTCGAGTTGACGTAGCCGCCCTGGTACAGCGGGATGTTCACCGAGAGGCCGATGAGGCCGCTGCGCGTGTTGAACGACTGGGAGAAGCTCGTCGAGCCGTTGCCCCAGCTCCCGCCGTAGCTTGCGACGAGGTCCACCGTGGGCAGGTGCCCCGCCCGCTGGCGCTCGATCTCCAGCTCCTGCAACGTGACCGTCGACTGCGCGACCTGCACGTTGAGGTTGTTCTGCATCGCGCGGTCGATCCACGACTGCGCGTTGTCGGGCTCCGGCAACGCCGGCTCGAAGTTCTGCGACAGCTTGGCGAGCGGCCCCGGGATCCGGTTGATGATCGCGCGCAGCGCGGTGACACGGTTGTCGTAATCGTTCTGCGTCGAGATCTCGGTGGCGATGATCTGGTCGTAGCGCGCCTGGGCTTCGTTGGTGTCGGTGATCGTGGCGACGCCCACCTCGAAGTTGCGCTTGGCCTGCGCAAGCTGCTCGGACACCGCGTTCTTCTGCGCCTGCACGAGCTCGATGTTGTACTGCGCGAGCAGGATGTCGAAGTATGCGACCGTCACGCGCAGGATCAGGTCCTGCTGCGCAAGCGCGAGCGTGTAGTCGGCCTGCGCGACCTGCTCGCGCGCCTGGTTGTACGAGACCACGTTGCCGACGCGGTAGATGGGCTGCGCGGCGGTGATCGTGCCGTTGCCGAATGCGTAGTTGCGGTTGAGGTCTTCGCCCTGCGTGTCGCCGGAGAAGCCGAGCCGGTAGTTGTTGTAGTTGCCCGCCACCGCCGCGCTGACGTTGGGCAGCAGGCCCGCGCGCGCCTGCGGCAGCTTCTCCTGCGTCGCCTGCCAGATGGCGCGCGCCGAAGCGAGCGCCGGGTCGTTGGCCTGCGCCTCGCGGTAGATCTGCAGCAGGTTGTCGGCGCGCGCAGGGGTGGCGGCCGCGAGCGCCACGGCGAGCGCCAGCAAGCTCGCGCGGACGGGCATGCGAAGGGGAACGCGTTTCATCGTCGGATTGTGCGGTTTTTCAGTAACGACGCATGCCGGGATCGACGGTGCGCGCCCACGCGTCCATGCCGCCGGCGAGGTTGAACGTCCGGTAACCGCGCGCGGAGAGCCACGCGCACGCCTGCGCGCTGCGGCCGCCCTTGTGGCACACGACGACCAGGTCGCGGTCCTGCGGCAACTCGGCGACGCGCGCCGGCAGCTCCCGCAACGGGATCGCGTGCACGCCGGGCAGTGCGCAGATGTCGCGCTCCCAGGCCTCGCGGACGTCGACGACCAGCGGTGGCTCGCGGTCCGTCGCGGCGCGCCACGCGGCGACGTCGTGGGCGGAGATGTCGGGCATCAGAACGTGAAGCGCGAAGGCGCCTCGGCGTCGACCAGCGGCGCCACGACCGTCTCGAACAGCGTCGTCGTCACGCGCGAGCCCGGCGCGGCGTGGCGGACGATCTGTGCCGTCATCGCCGGCGCATCGCCGACGATCGCGAACACGCGCCCGCTGGGCTTCAATTGCCGGAAGAACGCCTCGGGCAGGATGGGCGTCGAGCCGGTCAGCACGATCGCGTCGTAGACGTCGACGCCCCAGCCGCGCGCACCGTCCCCGATGTCGACGCGGACGCTGGTCATGCCGTGCGCGGCCAGCGCGCGCCGCGCCGCCGCCGCGAGCGTGTCGTCGATCTCGACGCTGTGCACGGTGGCGCCCCGCGCGCACATCAGCGCCGTGAAATAGCCGCTGCCGGTACCGACCTCGAGCACGTGCTCGCCGGCGACGAGATCCAGCTCCTGCAGCACGCGCGCCTCGAGCTTGGGCGACCACATCGCCTGGCCGCGGCGCCCGCCCAGCGGGATCTCGGTGTCCGCGAACGCGAGCCCGCGGTAGCGTGCCGGCACGAAATCCTCGCGCTTGACGCGGAACAGCAGGTCCAGCACGCCCTGGTCCAGGACGTCCCAGGGACGGATCTGCTGCTCGACCATGTTGTAGCGGGCTTGCTCGATGTTCATGACGCGGTGACCGTACGGCGGCGAAGGAG
>JAFEDG010000064.1 GCA_018241745.1 Pseudomonadota bacterium | reverse complement strand
GCGAGCTGATGTTGTACGGCAGGTTGCCGACGACGCGCAGCCGGTCGCCGAGCTGCGTGAAGTCGTACGCCAGCGCGTCGGTCTCGACGACGGTCAGCACGTCCGCCGGATAACGCTCGCGCAGGCGCGCGACGAGATCGCGGTCGATCTCGAGCGCGGTCATGCGCCCGGCGCGCGCGACGAGTCCCGCCGTCAGCGCCGCGAGGCCGGGTCCGATCTCGACGAGGTTGTCGCCCGGCTGCGGGGCCACGGCGTCGAGGATGCGGTCGATGTAATGCGTGTCGACGAGGAAGTTCTGGCCGAACCGGCGCCGCGCGACGTGCCCGTCCATCGTGGCCGTTCAGGCGTCCGGCGCGCTCATCCGCGCGGCAAGCGCGAGCGCCGCACCGAGCGAGCCAGCGTCGACGCCGCCGATCTTCGCGCCGTCGCGCGCGAGGTCGAGCGCCGTGCCGTGGTCCACCGACGTGCGCACATAGGGCAGGCCCAGCGTGACGTTGATGCCGCCGCCGAAGCTCGCCGCCTTCAGCACCGGCAGGCCCTGGTCGTGGTACATCGCGACGATCGCATCGTGCGCCTGCGCGTGGTGGGGCACGAAGATCGTGTCGGCCGGATACGGGCCGCTGACGTCGAGGCCCGCCGCGCGCGCCTCCGAGATCACGGGAGCGATGACGTCGATCTCTTCCCGGCCGAGGTGGCCACCCTCGCCTGCGTGCGGATTGAGGCCGCACACCGCGATACGCGGGGCCGCGATGCCGAAATGACGCTTCAGCTGCGCGTCGACGATCGCAAGTGTCTCGGCGACCGCCACGCGCGTGATCGCGCGCGGAACGTCCGCGAGCGCGAGATGCGTGGTCACCAGCGCGACGCGCAACGCGTCGTCCTCCGGGCCGGAAGTCAGCATCATCACGACGCGCGGCGTGCCGGTGCGCTCGGCGAAGAACTCGGTATGGCCGGTGAACGGGATGCCGGCATCGAGCAGCGTCGACTTCTGCACGGGTGCCGTCACCAGCGCGGAAAAGGCGCCGATCGCGCACGCGTCCGACGCGAGCGCGAGCAGCGTGCGCACGTACTCGGCGTTGACGGGGTCCGGCGTGCCGGGCGTCACCGGTGCGACCAGCGGCACGTGCCACACGCTGACCGGCGGCACGGCGGCGGCACGCGCGTCGTATGCGGGCCACGCGGCCGCGACGCCGACCCGGCGCGCCCGCGCGCTCAGCATCGCATGGTCGCCGACGAGCACGAGCGGACGCGCGTCCGGTGCCATGGCGGCAGCGGCCAGCGCGCACAGTTCCGGGCCGATGCCGGCCGGCTCGCCCGACGTGACCAGAAGCGGCGGCGTACGCACGTCAGCGCGTGACGACCGTGACGGCCGCCGCGTCGCCGAACACCTGCACGTTGACGCCGGCGTCCGTCTCGACGCGCAGCCGCCCACCGACATCCGCACGGACGCCCGCCTGCGCGAAGCCGTCGAGCGTGCGCCGCGGTGGCCCGAACACCCACAGCGTGTCGAGCGGATGCGCGGCGTCGATCTCGCGCGCCTGGGTGACCGCGCGACCCAGCGGCAGGATGTCACCTTCGCGGCCGAACACCGGGAACTGGTCGAGCGGTGCCGTGTAGCGGATCACCTGCTTGCCGGCGTGGCGCTGGCGCGTATTGAGGTCGTACCACGCGCCGGGCGGCAGTGCGATGTCGACACCGCCGCCGGGCTCGACGATCGGCGCGACGAGCAGCGAGTCGCCGCACATGAACTGGGTCTCGAAGCTGCGGACCAGCGTGTTGTGCGGATATGCGAGCGGCATCGCGCGCATCACGGGAAGTCCGGTCTCGACGGCGTCCCGCGCGACGCGCGCCAGGTAGGGAATGAGCCGGTAGCGGAACACGAGCCACTTGCGCAGCACGGCTTCCGCCTCGCCACCGAGCGTCCACGGCCACGCGTCGCCGCGCACGTGGAGCATCGCATGCGACGCGAACACCGCCGCCTGCAGCCAGCGCACGACGAGTTCGGCGCTCGCCGGTGTGCTGCCGTAGGTGCCGCCGGCGACCAGTGCGTGGAACGGGCTGCCGCTCATGCCTTCCGACAGCGCGCCGCGCAACGCGGCGGCGAGGCCATCCCAATCTGATTGCGCGACACCGGCGGCGCCGAGCGGCGAACGCTGGCTGCCCGCCCAGCCGCATTGCGTCAGCACGATCGGCGGTGCATCGGCGCGCGGCTGGAACTTGGCGGTCGCGTCGATCAGACAACGGTTGTAAAGCTGCGGGTAGACGTTGTGCAGCCGGTGCCCGCGATCCCCGTTGGCGGGTGCGGCGGCGTCGGGGACGTGCGCGCCCCCCTCGGCCGCCACGACATCGACGCCTGCCGCGAACAACGCTTCGTAAGCGTCGCGCCAGCCGTTGTACGCGACCGGCTGCGTGAAGTCGATCAGGCCCGCGGGCGCGTCGCCGTCGGCGCCGCCGGCCGCGACCGCATCGACGACACACGGATAGCCCTGTGCGTCGCCGAGCAGGAAGCGGTGGCTCGCGAGCTCGGCGTACAGCGGCGATGCGCTGCTCACATAAGGCGTCGTGCGCGCGCCGACGCGGTAGCCGAGCGCGTGCAGCGGCGCGAGCGCCGTCTCCGCATCGGCGCCCTGGAAACGGAAGTCGAAGCTGCCGCGCGCACCCCACAGCGACTCCGCGTCGAGCAGCAGCACGTCGGACGGGATGCGCCGTGCACGCAGCTGCGTCGCGAGCTCGGCCGCGCGTGCCGCGCCGCCGAACGCATCGCCGGTCACCCACGCGCCCAGGCTCCAGTCGGGCACGCCGGCGGGCCGGCCGGTGAGCGTCGCATAGTGCGCCAGCATGTCCTGCGGCGTGTCGCCTGCGCACAGGAACAGGTCCAGCGCCTCGTCCTCGACGACGAGCGCGTAGCTGCGATGCGACCATTCCGGATGACCGACGCCGTGCGACACGAGGCCCGGCGTGTGCACGAATACCGACCACGCGCCGCGCCCGTCGCCGGGGCACAGCGCGAACGGCGTCGCGCGATGGGTGAGGCCCGTGTTGACGCCCTGCGCGTCGTCGACCTGCGAATGGATCAACTGTCCGCGCTTGTCGAGCGGCCCGTACGTGGCGCCGAAGCCGTAGACGGCGGCCGCCGTCGGCAGCGCGAACGCCGCGGTCCACTGGTTGCCCGTGCGCAGGCGGCCGAATGCCGGAAGCCGCGTGCCGCCGTGCACCGTCTCGTCGGTGGTCGACGTGAGGACGTCGGCGCCCTTCCACTGCAGCGCGCACGACAGCGGCGTGCCGCGCACGACGAGCGCCGCGTCGCCGGACTCGAAGCGCCACCCGCCGTCGACGCGCGTCGTCGCGCAGGCCTTGGCGCGGCCGACGAGGATTCCGTAGTCGGGACGCGTGTTGGGGCCGAGCCGCAAACGGAAGATGCCCGGGCCGAAGCACGCGATGTCGAGGATGTCGCCGGTGGACGTCGCGAACGACGCGCCCGATGCGGACGTGCCGAACGTCTGCGGCGCGTCGATGCGGAGATACGCGGCGGCATCGAGGATGATGGCCATGGGGGGACGGGGCTGATGCGCGTGCCGCGATGCGGCGCTATGCGGGCGTGACAACGATACGCATCGTACAAGAAAACGCCGCGCCGGGGGCGAGCACGCGCGTGCCCGTGTCCACGTCACCGCGCGCGCCGCGGTTGAATGCGTCGGTCATCTGCGTGACGGGCTCCACCGCGACGAAGCCGCGGCCTTCCGGCGCGTATACGACGACGAAGCGACACGCGCGGTCCGCTTCCAGCACCACGCGTCGGTGCGCGTCACGGTCGTCCAGCACCGCGCGCCCATGCCATCCGGTGTAGACATTGTCGAGCGCAGGGGGTACGCGGGGCCGTGCAAAATCCCACGCGGCGGGTGTCGCCGTGTGCGTCAGCGGCAACTGCGTCGCATCGTTGTGCCAGACGCCTCCCGCGTTGAACGCGAGGGTCGTGGCGGCGGACCGCATGAAGAACGGATGCCAGCCGAGCCCGAACGGAAACGGGCGCGCGTCGCGGCTCTCGATCGTGAGCGCGAGCGTCAGCGCGACGCCTTGGCCGTCGCCGCGCGAAAGCGCGAAACGTTGCGTGGCGGTGAACGCGAAGGGCCACGCTGCCGCCTCCACGAGGGTGGCGGGCGCGTGCGTCATCGTCAACGTCGCGGCAGTCGCGTCGTGATGCATGACGTCCCATGCGCGCTGCCAGCCGACGCCGTGGATGCTGTGCGGATGATCGCCGAAGTTACGCGCGAGCGCGTGGTCGCGGCCTGCCCAGCGCAACGTCGCCGCGGCGATGCGGTTGGAGTAGGGCACGAGCGGATACGAGGCCATCGCGCGCACGTCGCCGGCCGCGATGGCGGCAGCGGCGGCGGGACGCAGCACGTCGCGGCCGTCCACGGCGAAGCGCGTGAGCGCGCCGCCAGTCGCGGGGGCGAGCACGAGCTCCGCGCCCGGTGCGCCATCGGCGGCGCGCAGCGTCAACGCGAGCGTGCTCATCCGGTACCCTCGGCGTGCCCGCCGCGGCCGGTGCACGCCGCGCGCAGGCCAGCGCTCACCGCACCGCGGCCAGCCACTCCTGCCCGCGCGTCACCATCATCGTCACGTCGGAGCCGATCGCGAGCCACGTGTAGCCGTAGTCACGATAGCGCTTCACGATCTCCGGATTGGCGCCGATGATGCCGACGGGCTTGCCGAGCCGCTTGCACGCCGCCGCGCCGGCCTTGAGGCGCTCGACGACGTCCGGCTGGTTCATGTCGCCCAGGTGGCCCATCGATGCGGCGAGGTCGTTGGGCCCGATGAACAGCGAGTCCACGCCGTCGACGGCCGCGATCGCCTCCAGGTTGTCGAGTCCCGCCGGCGTTTCCAGCTGCACGGCGACGCAGATTTCCTCGCTCGCGCGCTTCAAGTAGTTGGGCACGTTGCCGTAGCGGCTTGCGCGCTGCACGCCGGCGGTGCCGCGGATGCCCGCGGGCGGATAGCGCGTCGCGGCGACGGCACGCCGCGCCTCGTCGGCGCTCTGGATGAACGGGAACAGCAGCGTCTGCGCGCCGGCGTCGAGCGCGCGCTTGACGAACACCGGATCGTTCCACGGGATGCGCACGATCGCGGACGCGCTGCCGCCCTGCATCGCGCGCAGTATTTCCACCATGTGGAACAGCTCGATCGGCGTGTGCTCCATGTCGACGACGAGGAAGTCGTAGCCGGCGCAGGACAGCGCCTCGGCCGCAGTCGGCGACGACCCCATCAGCCATGCGCCGTAGAGCGGGGCGGCGCCAGCGATCGCGTGCTTGAAGCGGTTGACGGGCAGGTCCATGTTCGGCGTCCTCTCGCGTGCGTGCGTGGAAGCACGCGATTCTACGAAGCCCGCGCCGCCGGCGCACGCCGCGATGCCACATGTCACAATGGCACGCGGTCTCCATGCGGCACATCGTCTCCCACTCCGAATTTCGCCTGGGCTTCGCCGAGATGCTGCCGGCGTGCCTCGGGCTCGTCCCGTTCGGGCTGGTCACGGGTGTCGGCGCCGCGGCGGCCGGCGCGGACTTCTGGGGCGCGCTGGGCATGAGCATGATCATCTTCTCCGGCGCGGCGCAGATCCTTGCCGCGCAGCTGATGGCGGCGCATGCGCCGCTGGCGGTCGTCATCCTCACGTGCTTCGTCGCCGGCTTGCGCTTCCTGATGTACAGCGCCGCGATGGCGCCCTACCTCAGGCCGCTGCCGCCGCGCTGGCGCAACGGGCTGCCGTTCCTGCTGACCGACCAGGCGTTCGCCGCGGCGATCCGCCGCTTCGACGCCACCCATCACGACCCGCAGGCCGGCGCGATGCACTTCCTCGGCGGCGGGCTCGCGCTGTGGCTGTGCTGGCAGGCGACCAACGTCTGCGGCTTCCTCGCGGGCAACCTGATCCCGGCGAGCTGGTCGCTGGATTTCGCCGTGCCGCTGTGCTTCGTCGCGCTGGTGGCGCCGGCGCTCGTGTCGTGGCCCACGATCCTCGCCGCCGTCGTCGCCGGCGCGCTCGTGCTGGCGCTCGCCGGCATGCCGATGAAGCTCAACCTGATCGTCGCGGGCCTGGCCGGCATCGCCGCCGGCACGCTCGCGGACATGGCGAAGGAGCGATGGTCGACACGCTGACGCTGTGGGTCGTGATCGTCGTCGTCGGGGTGCTCAACTACCTGTCGCGATTGTCGTTCGTCGCGTTCTTCGCCAACCGCCAGATGCCCCCGCTGCTCGCGCGCTCGTTGCGCTACGTGCCGGCGGCAATGCTGACGGCGCTCGTGCTGCCGATGATCGTCACCGCGCCGGACGGCACGGACCATTTCGCGAGCCCGCGCGTCGTGGCGGCCGTGGTAGCCGGCATCGTCGGCTTCCGCACGCGCCGTACGCTGCCGACGCTCGTGGCCGGCATGGCCACGCTGTACGCGATCCAGTGGCTGCTGCGCTAAGATCGACGCCCGACCCCGAGGATTCCCGATGCGCTTCGAAGGCTCCGATCGTTATGTCGCCACCGACGACCTGAAGCTCGCCGTCAACGCGGCGCTGGCGCTCGAGCGCCCGCTGCTGATCAAGGGCGAGCCCGGCACCGGCAAGACGATGCTGGCCGAGGAAGTGGCGGCAAGCCTCGGCCGCCCGCTGCTGCAGTGGCACATCAAGTCGACGACCAAGGCGCAGCAGGGGCTCTACGAGTACGACGCGGTGTCGCGGCTGCGCGATTCGCAGCTCGGCGATACGCACGTCAACGACATCGCGCACTACATCAAGCCGGGCGTGCTGTGGCAGGCGTTCGACAGCGACGTGCCCGCCATCGTGCTGATCGACGAGATCGACAAGGCGGACATCGAGTTCCCCAACGACCTCCTGCGCGAGCTCGACCGGATGGAGTTCCACGTGTACGAGACGCAGCAGACCGTGCGCGCGAAGCACCGGCCGCTGGTGGTCATCACGTCGAACAACGAGAAGGAGCTGCCCGACGCGTTCCTGCGCCGCTGCTTCTTCCACTACATCCGCTTTCCGGACGCGGAGACGATGACGCGGATCGTCGACGTCCACTTCCCGGGCCTCAAGAAGGCGCTGCTGGCCGAGGCGCTGCAGGTGTTCTTCAGTCTGCGCGACGTGCCGGGCCTCAAGAAGAAGCCGTCGACGTCCGAGCTGCTGGATTGGCTCAAGCTGCTGCTGGCGGAGGACATCCCGCCCGAGATGCTGAAGTCGGCCGACCGCAAGGCCTTCCTGCCGCCGCTGCACGGCGCGCTGCTGAAGAACGAGCAGGACGTCCACCTGTTCGAGCGCGTCGCGTTCATGGCGCGGGCGGGGCGCTGACGCGTGGCCGCGCGCTTCGTCGAGCCGGTCACGCTGCGCGGCCGGCACGCGACGCTGGAGCCGCTCGGGCGCGAGCACGTCGCGGGCCTCGCGGCCGCCGCGGCCGACGGCGACTTAGCCGACCTCTGGTACACGAGCGTCGCGCGGCCCGGCGACATGCCGGGCTGGGTCGATGCCGCGCTGGACATGCGCGAGCAGTTCGGCGCGATGCCGTTCGTCGTCCGCGACGCCGACGGCGTGATCGTCGGCTCGACGCGGATGTTCAACGTCGACGCGAAGAACCGGCGGCTGGAGATTGGCCACACGTGGTACGCGAAGCGCGTGCAGCGCACGGGGCTCAACACCGAGTGCAAGGCGATGCTGTTGGCGCACGCGTTCGAGACGCTGCATTGCATCGCCGTCGAGTTCCGCACGCACTGGTTCAACTTCGCGTCGCGGAATGCGATCGCGCGGCTGGGCGCGAAGCAGGACGGCGTGCTGCGCAG
>JAFEDG010000063.1 GCA_018241745.1 Pseudomonadota bacterium | reverse complement strand
TGCGGCACGGCGATGCCCAGCCGATCGCGCCAGGTCCAGGCGGCGCCGGCCAGCACGGCGACCAGCGCGAGCACGACGAGGGAGCGCGTGCGTGCCGACGTAGCGCGTGTCGGGCCTCGCGCCTGCCGGCCGGCCGCCGTGCCCGCGTCGACGCGCACCGCCGGGGCGTCCGTGGGGAACGCAGTGCTGGCCGCGATTGCATCGACGCCGTGCGCGACCGCGACGTCCGCGTCCGCCACCGGCTCGAGCCACGCGAGCGTGATGTCGTCGCCGCTGCCGTGGGTCGACGCGTGGTCGAGGAACGCGGGCAACGCCGCCGTGACGCGTGCGTGGCCGTCGCGCGCGAACATCGCGCGCAGGTCAGCGCCGACTTCGAGGAAATCACGATCGCTGCGGAACGAATTGGCGTAGCCGTCGGTGGCAAGCAGCAGCAGCGCGGGCCGTGCCGCGCCGGCCAGCACCGCGCCGCGGAAATCGGCTTCCGCCCCGCCGCGACACAGCGACGTCGTCAGGTTGCCCCCCAGCCGCTCGTCGGCGGCGACCGGGCGCGTCGTCACGCCGTGCGCATCGACGGCGAGCACGTCGCCGTCGCCGAGCTGCGTCACCGCCACGCAGTGCGGCGTGGCCGCGGCCGCAAGCAGCGTCGCGCCGTACGCGAGCAGCGGATCCGCGCGGACGGCATCGACGGCAACGTCGCCTTCAGCTGCCGCGAGGTCCCGCCATTCGTCGTCGGTGATCGGGTGGGACGCGAGGTGAGCCTGCACGGCGTCCGTCCACGTGCGGACGATCGCGTGCGGCAGGTCGACGGCGACGGCGCTGGCCCGCGCGTCGGGCGCGGCACTGTCGAGCGCCGGCGCCATCCGTGCCAGCACTGCGAGCGCGGCGTCGACGGCGATCCGCGCGCCGACGTCGCTGCGCAGGTGGCGTGCACCGCCGTGGCCGTCCGCGACAGCGACGGCGACGTGCACGCCGGCGTTGCCGTCGCCGTCGCTCGTCCACGTGCCAAGCGCGTCCTGGTTGGGCCGGCCGTCGGCGTGGTGCGAAGCGCCGCGGACCGACGCGCCACCGACGCGCCACGCGGCATCGCGCGTGGACGTGCGCGGCGAGTCCATCGTCACCACTCGTCCGCGACGTCCGTCCGCGCCAGCGCGGACGCCTGCTGGGCCTCTTGCGAGCGGCGGCGAACGTCGACGTCCGCGATCTGCGACGCGCTTTCGACGCCGGTCCGCGACGCCCAGCGGATGTGCTGGACGAGCGCTTCGGCGTTCTGCGCGGTCAGGGGCCTGATGTCGGGGTCGCCGATGAACGCCTGCAACGCGTCCATGTTGACGTCGCGGCCGATCGTGATCGCGATGCGCACCGCGTCGCGACCCCAGCGGCTGTGCATCAGCGCGGCGAGGCCGGCGTCGAAATCGTCCGTGTGGAAGCCGTCGGTGACGAGCACCAGCACCGGCGACACGGCGCGCTCCGGCATCGGCGGCGTGTCGAGTGCGCCGGCGACCAGCGCCAACGCCGCGCCGAGGTCGGTGTGGCCGCCTGCCGTGACGTCGTTCCAGCGCAGGCTCGAAACCGGCGTCGGCTGCTCGACGTGCCAACGGGCGCCGTCGGCGAACGCCACGGCGCGGACCAGCACGTCGACGTTCGGGTTGCCGCGCGCGGCGGCGATGAGTTGGGGAATGGTTTCGCGGATGGCGACGTTGAGCGCCTGGATCTTGCCGTCGGCATTCATCGAGCCGGACGTGTCGAGCAGCCAGATCACGTGCAGCTCGCGCCGCGCCATCGCGCCGCCGGGACGGTTTTCCATCGTCATCTCCCCGTAGGCGGTCAACGGACGCGGGCGACCAGGTCGCCGATGCGCAGCGTCATGCCGCGCGCGAGGCGCACGCTGCGGCCGGTCGCGATCTCGCGCTGCTCGCCGCGGTCCGTCGTCACGTGCCACGTGGCGGTCGACAGGTTCTTGATGCCGAGCATCGACGGGTCGTGCGGATTCGCGTTCACCTCGCCGACGACGTTGTCGCCATTGCTCGCGACGGTGCCGGGCGCCTGGCGTGCGTACAGACGCGCCCCGGGGGTTGCCGGGATGCGCGCGGTGCCGATCTCCAGCGTCAGCATCGTCGATTCGTCGCCCCAGGTCATCGACGGCGCGGCGGCGGGCGCGGCGGCGCGGGTGGGGGCCGCCGCGGACGGCACTGCAGCAGGCGCCACCGGCGCCGGCCGCGCACCTGCGGGATTGAGCCGCGACAGGCCGTCGACGATCTGCGACGCGACGAGCCGATTGCGGTTGGGCGAGATCTCGCGCGCCTTGGCGATGCATGCCATCAGCGCGGCGAACGACGCGAGGGCGACGACCAGCTGCGCGAACTCGGGAATCCCAGCGTCCCACGCGGCATGCAGTCCGGCGCTGACCGCGAGGCCGATGATCAGCGTCTTCGCGCGGTTGGCGGGGCGCAGGAACGCGAGGCCGATGTAGTAGCCGAAGATGCCCGCGTACGCCGCGTGGCCCGCGATGTCCGACAGCAGTCGCGGGATCAGCAGCTGCAACGCGGCTTCGCCGTGCGTGATCAGGCCCTGGATGTCCAGCGCGGCACGCGCCGGGCCTTCGCGCGCGGCCAGCGCGAGGTAGGCCTTGTAGATGAGCACGGCACGCGCGTCGCCACCCATCATCATCCGTGGCACGTACAGGAACATCGTCTCGAAGAACGCGAAGCCCAGGCCGGCCGCGGCGCCGATCAGCAGCGCGTCGAGCGGTTCCTCGACCGCGAACCGCGCGAGCGGGCCCGTGCGGTCCTTGAGCTTCACCGCAAGCAGCACGGCCAGCGCCACGGGCACCGCCTTCATCAGCTCCTCCGGCAGGCCCGCGGCGAACAGCATCTTGACGAAGCGCGTCGGCAGCATGTCGCCGTCGGCGATCTCCGGCGACGTGCCGAAGGCGGCCAGCGTCTGCATCCAGTGGATCAGCGGCGTCCATTGCATCAGCGCCATCATCAGCAGCGCCGACGCGGCCATCAGCAGGCCGGTGCGCGGCTTGCCGGCCATCCGGTAGATCATGTAGCCGATCGCCGCGGAAATGAGCCCGGCGAGCACCATCGAGTAGAGCGGCACGTCCACCGGCAGCACGCCGTCGTACATCACGCGGACCGTAGACGCTGCACGCAGCACGCTGAACAGCAGCACCGACACGACGACGAGCACGGCGCCCGGCAGGAAATAGGGCTTCCTGGGGAGCTCCGACCACTGGCCGGCGATCGGCAGCAATTGCGAACGCGTGCTCTCGCCGGTGCGCGGCGAGTTCATCGCGCCACCGGGCCGCTTGGGTTCGCCGCCTGGGCGTTGGGGGTCCATCTGTTTGACTCCCGATGTGGACGTGGCGTGGTTCATGGTAACTCCCCGTAACGTGGTTGTGAGGCGCCCGGCGCGGGTGCCGGACGGTCATGCACGCCGGAGACGGAAAGGCCGTGCCGATATTTGCGGGGGACAAATGCGGCCGCGCGGCGCGCGACGCACGTCGCTGCCATTGCTAATATCGAAGCGCCTTGCGCGTCCCCGGCGCACGGCGTGCGGGCCCCACCCGTGCGCCGCGACCCGTCACCTACACGTCACCTTCCCGCATCGATGGATACGCTGCGTCCCGGCCAGAGATTGAGGAGCCTCGCGTCACCGCTGCCGGTGGTCGTCGAGGAGGCGATCGGCGAAGGCGGGCAGGGCAGCACGCATTTCGCGCGCTTCGACGGCAGGCGCTTCGCGCTCAAGTGGTATCACGACACGGTGCTGCGCGTGGACCGCGGGCTCGCGCAACGGCTGCGCGTCGCCATCGACCGCGGCGCGCCGTCGTCGCAGTTCCTGTGGCCGTTCGACCTCGTCACGCGCGCGGATGGCAGCGGCCTGGGCTACCTGATGCGCGTGCGCACGGCGGGCTACGAGAAGGTCGTGCAGCTGCTGGACGGCAAGGTGCAACCGTCGTTCCGCGTGCTGGCGACGCTGTGCTGCACGCTCACCGACGCGCTGTATGCGCTGCACGCGAAGGGCCTTGCGTACCAGGACCTCAACGCCGGCAACGTGTTCTTCGATCCCGCCACCGGCGACACCGAGATCTGCGACAACGACAACGTCGACATCGACGGTGCGCCGAGCGTCATGGGCGGCGTCTGGGAGTTCCAGGCGCCGGAGATCGTGCTGCGGCAGGCCGGGCCGTCGCGCGCGACGGATCTCCACTCGCTGGCGGTGATGCTGTTCCGGATCCTGCTGCTCGGCCATCCGCTCGTCGGTCGCCGCGAACTCCAGCACGCGAATCTCGGCAGCGAGCAGGCCATGCGCCGGCTCTACGGCAGCGAGGCGCGGTTCGTGTTCGACCCGGTCGACGATTCGAATCGCCCGCTGCCGGAGCTGCACGGTCCGGTGCTGGGCCATTGGCCGATCTACCCTCAGTTCATCCGCGACCTCTTCACGCGCGCGTTCACCGAGGGTCTGTTCGACCCGACCCATGGGCGCGTGCAGGAGACCGAATGGCGGCGTGCGACGGCGCAGCTGCGCGACGCCGTCTACACGTGCACGCGGTGCGGCGCCGGCAATTTCTACGACGCCCGGCGGCTCGCCGCGCGCGAGCCGGAATTCGCGTGCTGGTCGTGCGGTGCGCCGATGCCCTCCGCACCGCTGCGGCTCGGCATCGCGCGGGCGGGCGCACGTGCCGGCGAGCCGCCCGCGCACGTCGTCGTGCTGGAACCCGGGGCGCGCCTCGACGGCCATCACGTCGGCGGCACGCTCGACGTGGCGCGTCCGCTGGGGTTCGTCGAGGCGGGGCCGCCGCTCGTGCTCCGCAACCGCTCCACAGAGCCGTGGACGGCGACCCGGGACGGCGAGCGACGCGTGGTCGCACCGGGCGACGCGCTTGCGCTCGAGCCCGGGATGCGCATCGCGCTCGGCCGCGTCGAGGCGACGGTCCGCGCCTGATCGCGGCGGCGGCGACGAGCCGTCACCTACCGGATACCTGACTGCGCGTGCATCGCGGCACGCGGGTTGCGCCATGGACGCGAGCGCCGTGGAAATATGGCGGCACGTTCGCCGTCCCCGGCTGCCACGACGACATCGTCGCCGCCCGCACGGGAGCCGTGAACGGGCATCCGGGCCGCTCGCGCCAACGCGCGACGCCCACGATCAGGAGAAGGACGTGAGTACACGGATCGATACGGTGTTGAAGAGCCTGCTGGACCGCTACGGCATGGGCTTGCTCGACCAGTCGGGTCGCCTGAAGAGCCTGCTGCACGACGAGGCTCCGGACGCCAAGCGCGAGATCTCGGTGCTGATGCTCGCGCTGGACGAGCGCGTGCCGCAGGACCTGATGCGCGTGCAGTCCGGTGAACCGCTGACCAGCCTGCGCCCGCGGCTCGCGCGCCGGCTGATCGACGAGAAGGCACTCGACAGCGGCGCGTCCGATTGGGCGGTGTCCACCTGGGCCCAGGGGCTCGGCGTCGCGGCGCCCGAGGATTTCGTGCCGGGTCGCGTGCTGCCGCCGGATCCGGACGACAGCAACGCATCGCGGATCGGCTTCACGGCGCGGCTGCCGGAGCCCGGACGCGACGCGGCAGCGACGGACGGCGGCGAAGCTGGCAGCGGCGCGGGCGCGCGGTCATGGCTCGCGCGCAACAAGTGGCTGGTCGGTGGCGCGCTCGTCCTGGCGCTGCTCGCAAGCCTGCTCGCGGTGCCCGGCAAGCCGGAGATCACCGCCGTGCATCCCGTCGACAAGCTCGTGGCCGATGGCCGCAAGCACGACATCGTCGTCGAGTTCAAGGCGCCGAAGTCGCCGATCACGGCGATCGAGGTCCATTACGTGAGCGGCGCCGGCACGTGGAACCCGACGACCTGGACGGCACCGGTCGGCGCCGATGCGGCGAACGGCGGCGCGGTCTCCGCCGGCGCGCTGGCGATCCGCGCGCCGAACGCCGTGACGACGACGTTTTCCTACACGCTCGTGGCACAGGACGGTTCGCGCAGCGCGCCCGTCGAGCGCACGTTCGAGTTCGCGGCGCCGCCGGTCTCGCCCAGCGACATGGGGGTGGTCACCGGCATCCGCGAGGTGACCGTGCAAGGCCAGTCCACCGGGCTCGGGGCCGTCGTCGGTGGCATCCTGGGCGGCGTGCTCGGACACCAGGTTGGCAGCGGCCACGGCAATACGGCGGCGACGGTGGCGGGCGCCGTGACCGGTGCCGTCGCGGGCAACCTCGTCGAGCAGAACGCCAACTCGAAGAAGACTTACCAGGTGATCGTGCGGATGGACGATGGCCACACGAAATACTTCAGTGCCGCCGGTTACCCCACGCTCAAGCCCGGCGACCGCGTGAAGTTCGTCAACAGCGCGCTGCAGCTCGATCGCTGATCCGCAGGCCCCCGACGCCCGGCACGCGCGTTCCGCGGGTGTCGGGCGTGTCCGTTCAGCCGCCGTCGCGCGCGATGGGGATGCCGCGAGCGGGCAGGATGCCGGCGGCTTCGAGCTCCACCGCCCGCTCCAGCGCCGCGTCGACGTCGAACGCGAGGTCGCCTTCAGCACCCGGGGCGCTGCCGCGCCCGACCGCCGCGAAATCGTTGAGCCGCCGGTCCAGGAGGTGAGTCGGTATCACGTTGCCCATCGCGTTGAAGATCGACTCGATGCGGCCCGGGAACCTGCGCTCCCAGTCGTCGAGCATCTGCCGCACCTGGCGCCGCTGCAGGTGCTCCTGCGAGCCGCACAGGTTGCACGGGATGATCGGGTAGCCGTTCAGGTCGGCGAAGCGCGCGAGGTCGCGCTCGCGCACATACGCGAGCGGCCGGATCACCACGTGCCGGCCGTCGTCGGACGCAAGCTTGGGCGGCATCGTCTTCAGCGAGCCGCCGAAGAACAGGTTGAGGAAGAACGTGGCCATCATGTCGTCGCGATGGTGGCCGAGCGCGATCCTGGTGGCTCCCAGTTCGCCGGCGACGCGGTACAGCACGCCGCGCCGCAGCCGTGAGCACAGCGAGCACAGCGTGCCGCCTTCCGGGATCACGCGCTTCACGACGCTGTACGTGTCCTGCTCGACGATGCGGAACTCGACGCCCTTGGCGGCAAGGTACGCGGGCAGCACGTCGGCCGGGAAACCGGGCTGCTTCTGGTCGAGGTTGACGGCGACCAGCGAGAAACGCACCGGCGCTGCCGCCTGCAACGACAGCAGCACGTCGAGCAGGCCGTAGCTGTCCTTGCCACCCGACAGGCACACCATCACGCGATCGCCGTCGGCGATCATCGCGAAATCCTGGATCGCCTCGCCGACCTGGCGCCGCAGGCGCTTGCGGAGCTTGTTGGCCTCGAATTCCGCCTTGCGCGCGTCAGCCATCTGCGAACCCCGGGGCCGTCGCTCAGTCGCGAGTGAACGTGATGTCGACGTCGGTGCTGCGGCCCGCGGCACCCGGGTTGAACGTCCACTGCGCGAGCGTGTTGGTGACGACGCGGTCGAACACGCGACGCGGACTGGCCTCGAGGATCGAGACACTGCTGACCTTGCCGGCGGCGTCGACGACGATCCGCGCGCGTACGCTGCCCTTGGACACGCCTGCGCTGAGCGCTTCACGCGGGAACGGTGGCTGGTCGTGGCTGATCGGCGTGAGCTCGCTGACGACGGGCTTGGGCGCGGCGGTCTTGGTTTCGATCGGGCTGGGCCCGGCGGACGCGACGCGCACCGGCGCGGGCGTGCTGGCGAGCGAAGGCTCGGCGACCACCGCGCTGGGGCGCGCCACGGCCGCTTGCGTCGTCGCCGCGGGCGGGGTGGCGACCTGCGGTGCCGGATGTGGCGCCGGCTGCGCTGCCGCCGGCGCC
>JAFEDG010000062.1 GCA_018241745.1 Pseudomonadota bacterium | reverse complement strand
GCTTTCACGGCCACCGGATAGGCGCCCTGCCAGGCAGGCACCGGCGCCGACGGCGGGATGACCTGGCCGTCGGGCGTCGCGATGCCGACGCGGCGCAGCAGCGCCTTGCCTTCGTGCTCCAGCATCAGCACGTTGCTCCTCCTCGCTTGTTGTCGTAGCCCGTGGGGCGAGCGGCGACTATAGCCACGTCGCTTTATGCAGGGAAATGCTTTTGGCGTATCCTTTCATGCATGCACGGCATCAGCATGAAACCGTTCGTCACAGGTGCGCGATGACGCTGCAGCAGCTGCGCTTCATCTGCGAGATCGTGCGCCACCAGTGCAACGTGTCGCGCGCCGCCGAGGCGCTGGGCATGTCGCAGCCAGGCTTGAGCCGCCAGGTGCGCGACCTCGAGCGGGAGATCGGCATCGACGTGTTCGTGCGCGCGAGCCGGCGCTTCCTGCGCCTCACCGAGCCGGGCGTCGAAGTCCACCGGATCGCCGCGCGCATGCTGCTCGACGCGGCCGCGATCGAGCACGTGGGCCAGGATTTCTCCGACGTCGCGGAAGGCACGCTGACGATCGCGACGACGCACACGCAGGCACGCTACCGGCTGCCGCCGGTGATCCAGCGGTTTGCGCGCCGCTTTCCGGACGTCGGCCTGCGCATCCGGCAGGGCACGCCGTCGGAGGCGGCGGCGATGGTCGTATCCGGCACAGCCGATCTTTGCATCGCCACCGAGCCGCCCGAACCGACGCCCTCCCTCGTGTTCCTGCCGTGCTATCGGTTGCCGCGCGTGATCCTCACGCCGGTCGGCCATCCGCTGGTGCGCGAACGCAAGCTCACGCTGGCCAAGCTCGCGCGCTATCCGCTGATCACGTACGATTTCGCATTCGTGTCGCGCTCGCGCATCCTGGCCGCGTTCGCGCGCGAGGGCCTCGCGCCGTCGATCGTGCTGAACGCGATCGACGCCGACGTGATCAAGACCTACGTCGAGCTGGGCATGGGCATCGCCATCCTCCCCGCGCTCGCCTTCGACCGCCGTCGCGACAAGGCGCTGCGCGCGCTGGACGCGGGCGGCCTGTTCGAGCCCAGCCTGATCCAGGTCGGCTTGCGCCGCGGCGACTACCTGCGCGGGTTCGGCTACACGTTCATCGAGCTCTTTGCGCCGGCGCTCGACCGCGCCGCGGTCGAGCATGCGGTGGCGCGGCGCTAGATCGGGATCTCGGCGCGCCCGCCCGCGAGGCGCTTGACCGTCGTCGCGAGGTCCAGCCCCGTCGCCCGCTTGAGCGCCGTGGCGGCCGCGCGCAACGCCGGCGCGCCGATACGTGCCGGGTCGCCGCGCATCGCCAGTGCCACGACGTTGCCGCTTGCGCACGTCGGCAGCGCCAGCACGCGATCGCGGAACGCCGCGCGCATCCGCTCGATCGACGCGCGGGCACCGCGATTGCGCGACAGCAGGTTGACGACCGCGAAGCCGTCGTCGGCAAGATGCGCCTCGACGTTGCAGTAGAACGGCAGCGTGTCGAGCGCGCCAGCGCGGCCCTGCGCGTCGAAGCCGTCGACGAGGATCAGGTCGAACGTGCGGTCCGTGGCGACGAGGTAGTCGAAGCCGTCGTTGATCTCGATGCGCAGCCGCGGGCCCTCGGCGGGCAGCTTGAACGCCTGCTGCGCGACGCCGATGACGGCGGGATCGAGCTCGATGATCGTTTGCGCGGCGCGCGGCCGGTGCCGGTGCAGGAAGCGCGTCAGCGATGCCGCGCCGAGGCCCACCTGCAGCACGCTGCGCGGCCACGAGGCCGGCCGCAACAGCAGCGGGAACATCATGTCGCGCGTGTAGTCGAGCTCCAGCGCGTGCGGGCGCGCGATCCGCATCGCACCCTGGATCCAGTGCGAGCCGAAGTGCAGGTAACGGACGCCCGCTTCCTCGCTCACCTCGATCGACGAGCGGGGAAGCAGGTTGAGGCGGGGCGGCGCGCGTCCCTTCAAAGGGGTCAGTCGGCCTTGGCGCCGACGTCGTGCGCCACCTTGCCCCACTTCGCCTTCTCGCTGGCGATGAACGCCCCGAACGCCTGCGGCGTGCCGCCGACCGGGTCGAGGCCGCCTTCCTGCATCCGCTTCTTCACGTTGGCGTCGGTCATCACCTTGTTGAACGCGGCGTTGAGCGTGTCGACCACGTCCGCCGGCAGGCCCACCGGGCCGACGACGCCATTCCACGCTGTCGCCTCGAAGCCGGGAATCGTCTCCGCGATCGTCGGCAGGTCCGGATAGCTCGCCGAGCGCTTCGGGCTCGACACCGCCAGCGCGCGCAGCTTTCCGCTCGTCACGTGCGGCATCAGGTTGGCCTGGTCCGCGATGGTCAGTTGCGTCTGGCCGGCGATGAGGTCCGTGACCATCGGGCCGCCGCCCTTGTACGGGACGTGGATGAAGTCGGTGCCGGTGGCGCGCTTGAACAGCTCGACCGCAAGCTGGGGCAGGCTGCCGCTGCCCGCGGAACCGTATGACAGCGCGCCCGGGTGCGCCTTGGCGTAGGCGATGAGCTCGGGCACGGTCCTGACCGGCAGCGTCGCGTTGACGACCAGCACGTAGTTGATGTCGTCGGTGTGGATGATCGGCGTGAAATCGCGCGCCGGATCGTACGTCATGTGTGCGTAGATGCCGGAGTTGATCGCGAGGCACGCGATGTTGCCCAGCAGGATCGTGTAACCGTCGGGGGGCGACTTCACGACGAGCTCGGAACCGATCATCCCGCTCGCGCCGGCACGGTTGTCGATGACGAGTGGCTGGCCCAGCACGTCGCTGACCGGCGCCTGCACGATGCGCGCGTAGTAGTCGACCGCGCCGCCCGGCGGAAACGGCACGATCATGCGGACGGGACGCGCAGGATAACGCTCCGCGGCGCGCGCGCCGATGGAAGCGAGCGCACCGCCCGCGCCGAGCGCGAGCAACTGTCGTGTGAACTGGCGACGGGACGGCGACATGCGTTTCCTCCGGTGGCGTCTTGTAATGCGTCTGGAGTTTAGACTAACGGATGGCCACGACCACGATCGACCGCATCGAGTGCTTCGTCTACCGCGCGCCGATCGCGGCGCCCGTCGCCAACGCGTTCGGCGCGATGACCAACCGCCCGGCCGTGTTCCTGCGCGTCGCGGCGAGCGACGGCGCATGGGGCTGGGGCGAGGTGTTCGCCAACTTCCCGCAGGTAGGCGCCGAGCATCGCGCGCGGCTCGTCGACAGCATCGTCGCGCGGATCCTCGTCGGCACCCGTGACGACGTCGCCGCCGCGGCGCAGACGCTCGCGGTGCGGACGCGCTCGATCGCGATCCAGTGCGGCGAGCCGGGGCCCTTCGCGCAGATCGCGGGCGCCGTCGACCAGGCGCTGTGGGATCTCGCCGCGCGCCGCGCCGGCGTGCCACTGTGGAAGCTGCTCGGCGCCGCGCGCGGCGGGCCGGTGCCGGTGTATGCGAGCGGCATCGGCCCCGACGACGTCGTGAGCATCGCCACGGCCAAGCGTGCCGAAGGCTACCGCGCGTGGAAGCTCAAGGTGGGTTTCGACCCGCGCCGCGATGTCGCCAACCTCGCGGCGCTGCGCGACGCGCTCGGCGCCGACGCGACGATCATGACCGACGCGAACCAGGCCTGGTCGCCGGCCGATGCGCCCGCGCGCATTGCCACGCTCGCGCCGTTCGCGCCCGCATGGATCGAGGAGCCGCTGCTCGCCGACGAACCGCTCGCCACGTGGCAGGCGCTCGCGCGCGACAGCGCGGTCCCGCTCGCGGCGGGCGAGAACATCCGCGGCCGCGACGACTATGCGGCGGCGCTCGGCGCGCGCTACCTCCGCTACGTGCAGCCCGACGTCGGCAAGTGGGGGGGCATCAGCGGCGCGCGTGACGTCGCGGCACTCGCGACAGCGAACGGCGCCGTGCTGTGCCCGCACTGGCTGGCGGGCGGCGTCGGACTCGCCGCTTCGCTGCACATGCTCGCGGCGGTGGGCACGCGCGAGAGCCGCATGGAAGTCGACGCCAATCCCAACCCGCTGCGCGAGGAGGTATGCCCGCTGGCGCTCGTCGACGGCGCGGTGACGCTGCCGGATGCGCCGGGCATCGGCATCGAACCCGACCTCGCCCGGCTCGCGCGTTACCGGATTGCGCTGTGACGCGCGCGTTCAACGCGGCGCGGGGATGGCATCTTCCTCCGGATCCTCGACCGCCGCGGCGCCCGCGTTGATTTCGAACCACATCGCGTTCAGCACCGCGAAGCTGCATGCGAGGCCGATGCCGAGGATCCACGCGAAGTACCACATGCTCGTTCTTTCGGGGTCAGTAGCTGCTGGGCGTGCGCCGCACGTGCTCGAGCGACACGCGGCCGCGCATCACGTGGAACACCCACGACGTGTACGCGATGACGATCGGCAGGAACAAGAGCGTCATCGCCAGCATCAGGCCGAGCGTGAACTGGCTCGACGACGCGTCCCACACGGTGAGGCTCATCCGCGGATCGAGTGACGAGGGCATCAGGAACGGGAACAGCGCGAAACCGGCGGACAGCACGGTGCCCGCGATCATCAGCGAGCTCGTGACGAAGGCTGCCAGCGCCGCGCCGCGGCGCGCGAGCAGTGGCGTCGCGAGTGCCGCGACGATCGCCACGGCGGCCGCGACGCATGCCCACGTCCCGAGCACGCTGTTGGCGAGCCACGTGCCGCCGGTGGACGCCTGCTTCAGCAGCGGATTGGACGGCCCGTCGGTGACGACGCGGCCGTCGATCCGGAAGCCGGTGATGCCGTACAGCAGCCACAGGCCCGCGCCGATGTACAGCAATGCGTAGAGCGGTGCGAGCTTGGCAGCCAACGCACGCGCGCGCGCGGCGATCACCTCGTCCGCCTTGAGCGCGATCCACGTCGCGCCGTGCACGACGAGCATCGCCAGCGACACGAGCCCGACGAGCAACGGGAACGGGCGCAGCAGGCCGACGAGGCCGCCTTCGTAGGTCATCCGCAGCGTGTCGTCGTAGCGCAACGGCACGCCGAGGAACAGGTTGCCGATGGCGACGCCGAAGATCAGCGACGGCACGACGCCCGAGAACGCGAGCAGCCCGTCCCACGCCGCCTTCCACCGCGGGTCGTCGTGCTTGTTGCGGAAGTTGAGTGCCACCGGGCGCACGATCAGTGCGAGCAGCACCAGCAGGATGGCGAAGTAGAAGCCGGAAAAGGACGCGGCGTAGAGGAGGGGCCACGCGGCGAACACGGCGCCGCCGCCCAGGATGAACCACACCTGGTTGCCTTCCCACACCGGCTCGAACGTCTCGATGATCGTGCGGCGCTCGTCGTCGTCGCGGCCCAGTACGCGCACCAGCGCACCTGCGCCCAGGTCGAAGCCGTCGGTGATCGCGAAGCCGATCAGCACGACGCCCATCAGCAGCCACCAGATCGCGCGCAGCGTCGGGTAGTCGAAGAACGCGTGCAGCGCGGCGCCCATCAGTCGTCTCCCGCCGCGGCTGCCGCGCCCGGCAGCGCGCCCGTCTTCTGCCGCCACAGGCCCAGGCCGTCGGGCCCGCGCTTGATGTACTTGCGCAGCAGCGCGACGTCGACGATCGCAAGCACCGTGTAGAAGAACACGAAGCCGGCGAGGCTCGTCGCGATCTGCACGCGCGACACCGACGACACGCCGAGCGCCGTGGGCAGGATGCCTTCGATGGCCCACGGCTGGCGCCCGTATTCGGCGACGATCCACCCGAGCTCGGACGCGACCCATGGCAGCGGCAGGCTGTACAGCGCCAGCCGCAGGAACCAGCGGTGGTCGCCGAGCTGGCGGCGCGACGCCAGCCAGAATGCCGCGCCGAACAGCGCGATGAAGTAGAAGCCGCAGGCCACCATCAGCCGGAACGACCAGAACAGCACCGGCACGTTGGGAATCGTGCTCGCCGCGGCGGCGGCGATGTCCTCGCGCGTGGCCTTGGTGGGATCGTCGACGCGTCTCAGCAGCAAGAGCCCGTAGCCCAGGTCGTCGCTGTTGGCCTCGAACGACAGCGCTGCATCGTGGTCGTCCGGGTTGGCGCGCAGCTTCTGCAAGGCCGCGTACGCGGCGATGCCACGGTCGATCCGGTGCTCGGCCTCGTGCACGAGCTCCTCGATGCCCGGCATCGCGCGGTCGATCGAATGCGTGCCGATGAGCCCCATCACGTAGGGGATGCGCACGGCCAGGTGCGTCGTGCGCTCCGCGACGTCGGGGAAGCCGAAGATCGTGAACGCCGCCGGCGGCTCCTCGGTGTGCCACATCGCCTCGATGGCCGCGAGCTTCATCTTCTGGTTCTCGGAGACCGTGTAGCCCGACTCGTCGCCGAGCACGACCACCGACAGCGCCGACGCGAGCCCGAACGAGGCCGCGACCGTCAGCGAGCGCTTGGCGAGCGCGACGTTGCGGCCGCGCAGCAGGTACCACGCGCTGATCGACAGCACGAACATCGCGCCGACGACGTAGCCCGCGCTGACCGTGTGCACGAACTTGGCCTGCGCGACCGGGTTGAACAACACGTCCGTGAAGCTCTCGACTTCCATCCGCATCGTGCGGAAGTTGAAGCGCGCGCCCACCGGGTACTGCATCCACGCATTGGCGATCAGGATCCACAGCGCGGAGAGGTTGGACCCCAGCGCGACGAGCCACGTGACGACCAGGTGCCCGACCTTCGACAGCCGGTCCCAGCCGAAGAAGAAGAGGCCGACGAACGTCGACTCGAGGAAGAACGCCATCAGTCCCTCGATGGCGAGCGGGGTGCCGAAGATGTCGCCGACGTAGTGCGCGTAGTAGGCCCAGTTGGTGCCGAACTGGAACTCCATCGTGATGCCGGTGGCGACGCCCATCGCGAAGTTGATGCCGAACAGCACGCCCCAGAATTGCGTCATCCGCTTCCAGATCTCGCGGCCCGTCATCACGTAGACGGTTTCCATGATCGCCAGCAGCCACACGAGGCCCAGCGTCAGCGGGACGAACAGGAAGTGGTACAGCGCCGTGATCGCGAACTGCAGCCGCGACAGGTCGACGACGGTGGAATCGATCATGGGCCGCCGCCTTCGGGTGCCGGCACCGGCCCGGTGGCGCCCCCGAGATGGTGCGCGACCGCCGCGGGTGACGTGTCCGCACGCGGCGCGGGCCTGACCGCCAACGCCCACAGCAGTGCCAGCAGTACCAGCTTCAGGACCAGCAGCACCGCGATGTCGCGGCCGTAACGGCGGCCGCCGCGCGAACGGAACCAGTCGGGGCGTGCCGAGGCGGTGGGGGCCGCAGACGAAAGCGCATTCGAATTCGCCATTCGTGCAATGTCGCGCAGCGCGCCGCTGCTGTCAATCGATGCGCGGCGTCACGTCGCGCGGGTGCGCAACGTGATCGAGTAGCGGAGCGCCTTCATCGGCGGCATGCTGTGCTGCCAGTCGGCGCGAATCGCGTCGCGCATCACGTACAGCGAGCGCGGGGCGAGTTCGAGGGACACCGTATGCGCCGCGTCCTGCGCCGCGAGCGGCCGCCAGCGCATCGTGCCGGTACCGGCAAGCGACAGCCCGGCGATGATGCCGTACACCGGCTTGTCGCGATGCCACCCGATCGGCGTGCCGGGCCGGTACTCGCTGACCAGCGCATGGACCAGCGCCTCCGCCGGCAACGCAAGGTGGGCGGCGACGCGCGCGCGCAACGCGACGAGCCATGCCGGCAGCGGTCCGTGGTCGACGTCGTCGGCGCTGCCCTCCTCGTAGTACGGCGCGTCGCGCTCGGTGTGGAAATGCGCGACGCGCCGCTTGGCGAAGTATTCGCGGAAGCGCGCCTCGCGCAGTGCGAGCGTGCCGATGCCGGCGAGTGCAACGTCCTCCTCGGCGGCCGTGAGAAACTCCGGCACGTACACGAGGCCCGACGGCAATCGGGCCGTCTCGTCGAACAGGTCACGCTGCGCCATCATCCATGCCCACGCTCACCGACTTTCCCATCACGCACCGCTGGCCGGCGCAGCACCCGGAACACATCCAGCTCTACTCGGTGCCGACGCCCAACGGCGTCAAGGTATCCATCGCGCTCGAGGAGCTGGGCCTCGCGTACGAGCCGCACTTCGTCGACATCATGCAGGGCGAGAACCGGACGCCGGAGTTCCTGTCGCTCAACCCCAACGGCAAGATCCCGGCGCTCGTCGATCCCGACGGGCCCGGCGGGCAGCCGCT
>JAFEDG010000061.1 GCA_018241745.1 Pseudomonadota bacterium | reverse complement strand
CACGATGCGCGCGAGCTCGGGCGTCGTGTAGAACTCGAGCCGGGCGACGATGCCGAAGCGGTCGCGCAGCGGATTGGTCAGCATGCCCGCGCGTGTCGTCGCGCCGACGAGCGTGAACGGTGGCAGGTCCAGCTTGACGCTGCGCGCGGCGGGGCCCTCGCCGATCATGATGTCGATCTGGAAATCCTCGAGCGCCGGATAGAGGATTTCCTCGACCACGGGCGACAGCCGGTGGATCTCGTCGATGAACAGTACGTCGCGCGGCTCGAGGTTCGTGAGCAGCGCCGCGAGGTCGCCGGGACGCTCGAGCACCGGGCCGGACGTCTGCCGCAGGTTCACGCCGAGCTCGTGCGCGAGGATGTGCGACAGCGTCGTCTTGCCAAGGCCCGGGGGACCGAACAGCAGCACGTGGTCCAGCGCCTCGCCGCGCTTCTTCGCGGCCTCGATGAAGATGCCGAGCTGGTGGCGGATCTTCTCCTGGCCCACGTATTCATCGAGCGCACGCGGCCGCAGCGCGCGTTCCTGCTGCTCCTCCTGCGTGCTCGCGGGCCGGCCGGTGACGACGCGGTTGAGCGGATCGCTTTCGATGGCCATGGTCGTCGCGTCAGGGCTTGGCGAGCAGCTTCAGCGCCTGCTTGATGCCGTCGGCCACCGCGACGTTCTCGGGCAGCTGCTTGACAGCGTTGACGGCCTCCTTGTCGCTGTAGCCCAGCGCCTGCAGCGCGTTGAGGATGTCCGCCGACGCGGGCGCGGCGCGGTGCACGCCGACGGCGGTGGTCGCGTCGATGCCCAGCTTGTCCTTCAGTTCCAGCAGGATCCGTTCCGCAGTCTTCTTGCCGATGCCCGGGATCCGCGTCAGCCGCCCGGATTCCTGCAGCGTGATCGCCTGCGCGAGCTCGGTGACGGACAGGCCCGACAACACGGAGAGCGCCGTCCGCGCGCCGATGCCGTTGACCTTGTTGAGCTGGCGGAACGCACGCCGTTCGTGGTCCGTGCCGAAGCCGAACAGCAGGTGCGCGTCCTCGCGGACGACGAGATGCGTGAACAGCGTCACGCGCTCGCCGGCGGCAGGGAGGTTGTAGAACGTGCTCATCGGCACGTCCACCTCGTACGCCACGCCTTGCACGTCGAGCAGGATCTGCGGCGGGTTTTTCTCGAGCAGCGTGCCCGACAGGCGTCCGATCATGGCCGATTATAGGGTCCGACCCTATTTTCCGGATTCGGCGGCTTCCGAAAAATAGGGTCGGACCCACCCCGCGACGGCGTCCAGCGACGCGAGCACCGTCGGCACGTGGGGCGCGAGCGCCGCCGCGGGGTCGCCCATGTCGGGCACCAGCAACACCGTCATCCCGGCCGCGTGGGCGGAACGGTAACCGGTGGCCGAGTCCTCGATCGCGAGGCACGCGGCCGCAGGGACGCCAAGCCGCGCAGCGGCTTCGAGATAGATGTCCGGCGCCGGCTTGCCGTGCGTGATTTCGTCACCGCCGACGACATGTGCGAAGCGATCGACGAGGCCTGCGCGCTCGAGCTTGTCCAGCGCGCGCCGGCGCCGTGTCGATGTCGCCACGGCCAGCGGCACGGCACGCGCCCGCAGCGCGTCGGTCAGCGCGATCACGCCGGGCTTGAGCGGCAACCCTTCGGTGTCGATCATGTGCTCGTACGCGGCGAGCATCCCGGCCTGCAGCGCTGCCACCGGGTAGGCCGGCCCGTGGCGGGCCGCGATCAGCACCGTGCAGTCGCGACTGTTGCGGCCGACCATCGCGTCGACGAGCGCCGGATCGAACTCGATGTTCAGCGCCGCCGCGGCAACCGGCCACGCGCGCGCGGCGAGCCGTTCGGTGTCGAGCAGCGTCCCGTCCATGTCGAAGATCACGGCGGCGAACGGCGCCGCCGCCAGCGAGGGACGACAGTCCGCGCTCATCCGCGCAGGCGTCCGCGCCGCACGCGGCTGCGTCCGGCCAGCAGCGCGCCGAAGCCCGCGCTGCCGTGCGCATGGCAGATCGCGCACGCGAGCGCATCCGCCGCGTCCGGCGCCGGCGCGCCGGGCAGCAGCAGCAGCCGCTGCACCATCGCCTGCACCTGCGGCTTGTCCGCGCGGCCGCGGCCGACGACGGCCTGCTTCACCTGGCCCGCCGTGTACTCGGTCACCGGCAACCCCGCGAGCACCGCCGCGGCGATCGCGGCACCGCGCGCCTGCCCGAGCAGCAGCGTCGAGTTGGGATTGACGTTGACGAACACTTTCTCGACCGCCACTTCGTGCGGCGACGTTTCCGCGATCAGGTGCGCGAGGTCGCGCGCAATGACGCCGAGCCGCGTGGGCAGGCTGGTGCCCGCCGCGCGGATGCAGCCGGACGCGAGGTAGGTGACCTGCGTGCCGTCGACCTCGACGAGGCCGAAGCCGGTGACGCGCAGGCCCGGGTCGATGCCCAGGATCCGGCGGGCCCGCGCCGCAGGCACCGCGTTACCCGATGACGGCCGACGTGTACACGTCCTGCACGTCGTCGAGCGACTCGAGCGCGTCGAGCAGCTTCTGCATCTTCTCGCCGTCGTCGCCGGCGAGCTCGACGTCCGTCTGCGCCTTCATCGTCACTTCGGCGTGCTCCGCCTTGAAGCCCTTGCCCGCGAGCGCGTCGCGCACCGCGATGAAGTCGTACGGACCGGTGACGACTTCGATGCTGCCGTCGTCGTGGTTTATCACGTCGTCCGCGCCTGCCTCGATGGCGGCGTCCATCAGCTTGGCTTCGTCGGTGCCGGGCGCGAACACCAGCTGGCCGCAATGCTTGAACAGGAACGCGACCGAGCCGTCGGTGCCGAGGTTGCCGCCGTACTTCGAGAACGCATGGCGGACGTCGGCGACGGTGCGCGTGCGGTTGTCGGTCATGCAGTCGACGATCACCGCGGCGCCCGCGATGCCATAGCCCTCGTAGCGGATTTCCTCGTAGTTCACGCCTTCCATGTCACCGCTGCCGCGCTTGATGGCGCGTTCGATCGTGTCCTTGGGCATGTTCTGCGCGGTGGCCTTGTCCATCGCGAGCCGCAGCCGCGGGTTCATCGACGGGTCGCCGCCGCCGATGCGCGCGGCCACCGTCACTTCCTTGATCAGGCGCGTGAAGATCTTGCCGCGCTTGGCGTCCGTCGCGGCCTTCTTGTGCTTGATGTTCGCCCATTTGCTGTGGCCGGCCATCTCGTGCTCTTTGCGTTCGCTGAAAGGGCGAATTATACGGCCGTGCGCCCCGTCGGCCGGGCGGCGCCGGCGCGGGCTACAGCAGGCCCTGGTCGAGCAGGAACTGGCGCAATACCTTGAGCCGTACCTGTGCTTCGCTGACCTCGAGCATCGTCTGCTTGATGTGCAGCGGCAGCGGCAGCAGCTCGGCGAGCCGGTAGCCGACCCACGACGCGTCGTCGTACGCCGTGCGTTGCGGGAAGTTCTGCGGGCCGACGCGCCCGGCGATCAGCTCCAGCAGCGCGGCGAGCGGGGCGTAGTCGGGCGCCAGCGTCACGGTGGGCTCGGGGGCGAGCGGCACCACGCTGCCGACGACGAGGCCGTCGCGCTCGACGCGATGGCTCGCGACGCGGAAGCGGCCGTCGCCTTCCGCGCCAATGTGCAGGATGCCGAGCTGTGGCATGTCCCAATGCACGATGCGCGCGACGGTGCCGATGGCCGCGAACTGCTGCTGGACGCCACTGGCGGCGACTTCCTCGCCGCCTGTCAGCAGGCACACGCCGAACGCGCTGCCGTCCTGGAAGCAGCGCTTGGCCATGTCGATGTACCGCTGTTCGAAAATCTTGATCGGCAGCACGCCGCCCGGGAACAGCACCGTGCGCAGCGGGAACAGCGGCAGGCTGCGTTCCGCCCGTTCGCGCGACGATTCGAACAGCGAGATCATCCGTCAGGCGCGTGCCGGGGGCTCGCGTGCGTCGTCGCGGCCCCAGCGCGGGACCAGGTCGCTCGCGATGTGCAGCTGGTCGAGGATGCGCATCACGACGAAGTCGACGAGTTCGCCGACCGCTTGCGGCTGCGTGTAGAAGCCGGGTGCCGGGGGCAGGATCACCGCGCCGGCGTGCGCGAGCTTCAGCATGTTGGCGAGGTGAATGGCGGACAGCGGTGTCTCGCGCGGTACCAGGACGAGGGGCCGGCGCTCCTTCAGCATCACGTCGGCGGCGCGCTCGATCAGGCTGTCGGCGAGCCCGGCGGCGACCGCGGCGAGCGTGCCCATCGTGCATGGGCAGATGACCATCGCGTCGGCCGGGTTGGAACCCGACGCGATCGGCGCCATCCAGTCGTCACGGCCGAACACGCAGAGCTGCCCCGCGGGCGCGCCCAGGCGTTCGTTGAGAGCCCGCTCGGCGTCGCTCGCGCGCGCCGGCAGCGTGACGTTGCATTCCTGCGCGGCGACGATCTGCGCGGCGGCCGAATAGACGAGGTAGACGCGCTTGCGCGCGGCCAGCAGGCATTCGAGCAGCCGCATGCCGTAGGGCATGCCCGACGCGCCGGTGAAGGCGAGGGCGATCGTCTCCGGCGCATTCATGCGGACGATGTTAGCACCCGATCGCGGCCGCAACGCGACCGCTCAGGGGGTCTCGCGATGCCGCTTCTGCACCTGGTAGCGCGGCGCGAATGCCTGCGCGAGTCGCTCGACGAGATACACGGAACGGTGGCGCCCGCCGGTACAGCCGATCGCCACGGTCAGGTAATTGCGATTGTCGCGCGCGTAGTCGGGCAGCCAGCTCGCGACGAAGTGATAGATGTCGCCGTACATGCGCTCGACTTCCGGCATCGCCTCGAGGAACGCGACGACGGGCGCATCGCGCCCGGTCAGCGGCTGCAGCGCCGGCTCATAGTGCGGGTTGGGCAGGCAGCGCACGTCGAACACCAGGTCGGCGTCGAGCGGGATGCCGTGCTTGTAGCCGAACGACTCGAACAGCAGCGTCAGCTTGGACGCGTCGACACTGATGAAATCCTTGATCCAGTTGCGCAGCGCAGCGGCGGACAGCTCGCTCGTGTCGAACACGATGCCGAGCTCGCGGGCGCTGGCCACCAGCGCGCGTTCGTAGTCGATCGCCTCGGGCAGCGTGCGCGCGTCGTCGGAGAACGGGTGGCGCCGGCGCGTCTCGGAAAAGCGCTTGACCAGCGTGTCCACGCGCGTGTCGAGGTACAGGAAGCGGACGGTCCATCCCGCGCCGCGCAGCGTATCCAGCGCCGCTGCAAGGCCCGGCAGGCCCGGCGCGGCCTTGACGTCGAGCGCGATGGCCACGCGGTCGACGTGCTTGCCGGCGAGGTACGCCGCCGTCGGCACCAGCATCGGCAGCGGCAGGTTGTTGATCGTGTTGTAGCCCGAGTCCTCGAGCGCAGCGAGCGCCACGCTCTTGCCGGAGCCCGAGACGCCGCCGATGACGACCAGGTCCAAGGGTCCGACCCTATTTTTCCGCGGCCGCGCCGGGCGCCTCGACGGCGTGGCGCGCAGGAAAATGGGGTCCGACCCTAGTTGACATAATAAATAGGGTCGGACCCTAGTTGCCTTCGTCCATCAGCCGTTGCTGCCGCTCGATGAACTCCTTCGTGCTGTCGATGCCGCGCTGGTTGAGCACGAAGTTGCGCACCGCCGCCTCCACGAGCACGGCGAGGTTGCGGCCTGCAGCCACGGGGATGGTCACGCGGCGGATCGGCACGCCGAGCACTTCCTGGTACGTCGCGTCCACTTTCAGCCGGTCGAGGTCGCTGAACGCCTCGTGGCTGTGGTCCTCGAGGTGGACGATCAGCTTGAGCAGCTTGCGCGGGCGCACGGCGGTCTCGCCGAAGATCGTGCGGATGTTCAGCACGCCGATGCCGCGCACCTCGAGGAAATCGCGCAGGATGGCGGGACAGCGGCCCTCGATCGTGTCCGGCGAGATCCGGTACAGCTCCACGATGTCGTCGGCCACGAGCCCGTTGCCGCGCGAGATCAGCTCCAGCGCGAGCTCGCTCTTGCCGATGGCCGACGCGCCGGTGATCAGCACGCCCATCTCGAGCACGTCGAGGAACACGCCGTGCAGCGCGGTGTTCTCGGCGAGCACGCGCGACAGGTAGATGCGGAACACCTCGACGATGTGCGGCGACGGCAGCGCCGTCGTGAACAGCGCGACGTGATCCGCGTTGCAGCGCGCCTCCAGCACCGCCGGCACAGGCTCGCCGTTGGCGATGACGATCGTGCAGAGTTCGCTGGTGAACAGCTGGCCGACCTGCGTCTCGAGCGCCGACTGCGGCAACGCGTGGAGGTAGGCGATCTCCGCCGGTCCCAGCACCTGGATGCGGAACGGGTGGATGAAGTTCATGTGCCCGACGTGGCCCAGCGTCGGCTGCAGCGACTGGTCGCCGGTGAGCACGCGGCTGCCGGCGTCGCGGCCCGCGACCCACGCGAGGCCGCTGCGCTCGTGGTTGTCGTCGAACAGCCGTTGCACGCTCACCTGGCGCAGGTGGGCGTCGTTCGGCGATTCGCTAGCCATGGGGTTCAGCCCGGGCTGGGTTGCCAGTGGCCGATCAACGTCCCGATCTCGGCGGCGTCGCGCGCGTGCGCGAGCTTGTCGCGGAACGAACGTTCGCTGAACATCTGCGCAAGTTCGGACAGGAGCTGCAGGTGCTGGTCGGTGGCCTGCTCGGGGACGAGCAATACGAAGACCTGGGCGACCGGCTTGCCGTCCGGGGCGTCGAACGGGATGGGTTCGCGCAGGCGGATGAACGCGGCGCGTGCTTCCTTGAGTCCGCGCATCCGGCCGTGGGGAATGGCGATGCCCTGGCCCAGGCCCGTGGAACCCAGCTTTTCGCGCGCCGTGAGGCTCGCCGCCACCGAATCGCGAGGGATGTTGGCGGACGTCTCGAACAGCGCGCCGGCGAGCGAGAACAGCTGCGCCTTGGTCGACGCATCGGCGTCGACGACGATGTTGGAAGCCGGCAGCAGGTCGGCGATCTTGTTCATCGGTGGATAAAAAAACCGGCGGGTGCCTCGCACCCGCCGGTGGGGTTTTGTCGCGCGGCGATTATACGCCCGCGCGCCCGGGGAAAGTCACTTGCCGGCGAGCGGCGCGCCGCCGTCGGGCGCCCGCTTGCGCTCGGCGCCGTCGTGCCGGTGCGCGAGCAGCATTTCCTTGTGCTTGATGACGGCGCGGTCCAGCTTGTCGGCCAGTGCGTCGATGGCCGCGTACATGTCGGCGTCGATCGATTCGCAGTGGATGTCCTTGCCGCGCACGTGCAGGTTGGCTTCTATCTTCTGCCTCAACTTGTCCACCGAGAGCACCATGTTGACGTCGATCACATGGTCGAAGTGCCGGTTGACCCGATCGAGCTTCGCCACGACGTAGTCGCGGATCGCGGGGGTGACGACCATGTGCTGTCCGGTGAGGTTGAGGTTCATAGGCAACTCCTTGAAGACCGCGGTGGTGGTGTGCGCGAAGGCCTACGTCATCACAACGCCTTGCGCAGGTTGACGGGAGGAATCGCGAGCGCCTCCCGGTACTTGGCGATCGTGCGCCGCGCGACCAGGATGCCCTGGTCGCCGAGCAGATCGGCAATCCGGCTGTCGGTGAGCGGGGCCTTGGGGTTCTCCGCGCCGATCAGCTGCTTGATCAGCGCGCGGATGGCCGTGGCGGACGCGGCGCCGCCGGTGTCCGTGGCCACGTGGCTCCCGAAGAAATACTTGAGCTCGAACGTCCCGCGCGGCGTCAGCATGAACTTCTGCGTCGTCACGCGCGAGATCGTCGACTCGTGCAGGTCCAGCATGTCCGCGATCTCGCGCAGCACCATCGGGCGCATCGCGACCTCGCCGTGGTCGAAGAAGCGGCGCTGCCGCTCGACGATGGCCTGCGCGACGCGCAGGATCGTCTCGAAGCGCTGCTGCACGTTGCGGATCAGCCACTTCGCTTCCTGCAGCTGCGCGGACAGCTGCTGGTTGGATGCGTCGCGGTTGCGCGTGAGGATGTCCGCATAGATCCGGTTGAGCCGCAGCTTGGGCATCGCCGCCTCGTTCAGCGACGCGGTCCAGCGGCCCCTTGTCTTGCGTACGACCACGTCCGGCACGACATAGTTCGCTTCCGGCCGCGAGAACGCGGCGCCCGGCCGCGGCGTCAGGCTGCGGATCAGCTCGCGTACGGCGCGGATGCCGTCGTCGTCGGTGTGCAGCAGCCGCTTGAGCTTGGCGAAGTCGCGTGCCGCCAGCAGCGGCAGGTGGTCCGCAACGAGCTTGAGCGCCAGCGCGCGATGCGGCTCGCGCTCCGGCATCGCGCGGAGCTGCA
>JAFEDG010000060.1 GCA_018241745.1 Pseudomonadota bacterium | reverse complement strand
GCGTCGGCGCCGCAGCTCCTGCAGCTGAACGAGTTCGCGCAGGGCCGCCAGATCGTGCCGATCGATTTTTCCGGCGTCGATCGCGTCGACTTCGTCTGCGCCGGCGCAATGCAGAACCAGATCAACCGCATCGAGGCGCAGCGCCGCGCCGTGCAGATCGCGGGCGCGACGCCGATCGTGCGCGCGCTGTTGCTGCTGATCGGCATCTCACCGCGCCACTTCGTCAAGAAGGCCGCCTGACGCCGGCGCCCGGCGCCGACCGCGCGCCACGCGCATCATCACGCATGGAATCCTTCCACGGCACGACGATCCTCTCGGTCCGCCGCGACGGCCGCGTCGCGCTCGGCGGCGACGGGCAGGTGACGCTCGGCAACATCGTCGTCAAGGCCACGGCGAAGAAGATCCGCCGCCTGTATCACGACCGCGTGCTCGCCGGCTTCGCCGGCGCCACCGCCGACGCGTTCACGCTGTTCGAGCGCTTCGAGGCCAAGCTCGAGAAGCACCAGGGCCACCTCGTGCGCTCGGCCGTCGAGCTCGCGAAGGACTGGCGCGCGGACCGCGTGCTGCGGCGGCTCGAGGCGATGCTCGCGATCGCCGATCGCAGCGCGTCGCTGATCGTCACCGGCAACGGCGACGTGCTTGAGCCCGAGCTCGGCATCGTCGCGATCGGGTCGGGCGGCGCGTACGCGCAGGCGGCCGCGCGCGCTGCTGACGCACAGCACGCTCGACGCGACGGCCATCGTCCGCGAAGCGCTCGGCGTCGCCGCCGACATCTGCATCTACACGAATCGCGAATTGACGATCGAGGCGCTGGAGCCGCAGTGAGCCGCCCCGCGCGCCACCCGGCGGACGCGTCGTCCGCGCACGACGAGCGTCGCGTCTACGACGTACTCGTCGCGGGCGCGGGCCTGCCGGGGCTAGCGGCAGCGGCGGCGCTTGCGCGGACCGGCCTTGCCGTGGCGATCGTCGATCGCGCGCCGATCTGCGCCGAGGTTGTGGCCGAGCCCGAATGGGACCTCCGTGTCTACGCGATCAGCCCGGGCAGTGCCGCTTTCCTTGGCGCGCTCGGCGCATGGCAGGCACTGCCGCTGTCGCGGATCGCGCCGGTGGAGGCGATGGACGTCGCCGGCGACGCGGGCGGTCGCGTCACGTTCGACGCCTACCAGCTGGGCGAGCGGGCGCTCGCGTGGATCGTCGAGGAACGGGAGTTGCGCTCCGCCCTCGTCGCGGCCGTGCACGCGGCGGGCGTGGACGTGCTGGCTGCGGCGCCGTTCGCGCGGCTGACGTTCGCACCCGAGCACGCGGAGCTCGCGCTCGACGACGGCCGCCGGGTGGAGGCGCGACTCGTCGTCGGCGCCGACGGCCTGCGGTCGTGGATCCGGCACGCGGCCGGCATCGTCGCCGCGCCCTCGCCCTACGGGCAGAGGGGGGTCGTCGCTCATTTCACGACCGAAGCCGAACACCGCGGCATCGCGCACCAGTGGTTCCTGGGCCAGGACGGCGTGCTCGCGTGGCTGCCGCTGCCGGGCCGCCGGATGTCGATCGTCTGGTCCGCGCCGGACGCGTTGGCCGCCGAACTGGTGGCGATGCCCGCTGCCGACCTCGCGCGGCGCGTTGAAATTGCCGGAGCGCGCACGCTCGGCACGCTGGCGCCCCTCGTTCCCGCCGCGGCGTTCCCGCTCGCCTACCTGCGGCTGCCGGCGGTCGTCGCCCATCGGCTCGCGCTGGTCGGCGACGCCGCGCACGGTGTCCATCCGCTCGCTGGCCAGGGCGTGAACCTGGGCTTCGGCGACGCCGCCGAGCTCGCGCGCGCGGCGGCGGCCCGCGGGCCCGTCACGGACGCTGGCAGCCCGGCGCTGCTGGCGCGCTACGCCTGCCGGCGCGCGGAGCCGGTCCTCGCGATGCAGGCGGCCACCGACGGGCTGGCGCGGCTGTTCGGGCTGGACCGCGGATGGCTGCGGACGCTGCGCAACGCCGGGATGGCGACGGTCGAGCGGATTCCGGCGCTGAAGCGCGCGCTGGCGCAACCCGCGCTCCGATAAACTGTCCAACTCCGCGTCGACGGCCGCCGGGAAGGGGTCCCTTGTCGCGTTCCCATGGAGCTTTCATGAAGATGTCGTTATGCGCGGCGATCGGCTGCGCAGTCCTGATCAGCGCGCCGGTGGCCCTGGCGCAAACGCCCGCCCCGGCCAAGCCCGCCGCCAAGGCCCCTGCGGCCGCTGCCACCCCCGCCACCGCGTCGCCGGCGGCGCCGACGTCCGTGCCGCCGCCCGACAAGCAGGTCGTGCCGCTTACGCCGGAGCTGCAGGCCGTCCGCATCATGGTCGAGCAGCGCGTCCCGGGCATGGAAGTGCGCGCGATCAGCAAGTCGAACGTCGCCGGCCTGTACGAGATCCTCGTCGACGATCGCATCGTCTATGTCGATTCGCGCGTCAACTACCTGTTCGTCGGCTCGATTTACGACATGTCGTCCAAGCAGAACATCACGGACGCGCGCTTCCGCGAGCTCAACCGCGTCGCGTTCGACGCGCTGCCGTTCGACCAGTCGTTCAAGCGCGTGCACGGCGACGGGTCGCGCAAGATGGCCATCTTCTCGGACGCCGACTGCCCGTTCTGCATGCGCATCGAGAAATCGCTGGTCGCGCTCGACAACGTGACGATCTACACGTTCCCGTTCCCGATCGACTCGCTGCATCCGGATGCCGCCAACAAGTCCCGCCGCCTGTGGTGCGCGAAGGACCGCGGCGCCGCGTGGGACGCGTGGTTCGCGTCGCAGAAGCTCCCGGACAACAAGGGCGACTGCGCCAACCCGATCGCGGCCAACCAGCAGCTCGGCGAACGCCTGCACGTGACGGCGACGCCGACGATGATCTTCGCCGACGGCACGATGGTGCCGGGCGCGCTGCCGCTGCCGGACATCGAGCAGCTGCTCGCGAAGGCGGACGCCGACGCGAGGAACGCGAAGAAGTAAACTGCCGCTTCCGCTGGACGCTGCACGCCCGTGCAGCGTCCGCCGTCCCACGAGCGAGAGGAAGGACCCGATGGCGATCATCGATTTCCTGAAGAAGCAGTTCATCGACGTCATCGAGTGGACGGACGACTCGCGCGACACGCTGTCGTTCCGCTTTCCCGACGAGGACAAGGAGATCAAGAACGGCGCGCAGCTGATCGTGCGCGAATCGCAGGTGGCCCAGTTCGTGTACCTCGGCGAGTTCGGCGACGCGTTCGGCCCCGGCAAGTACACGCTGACCACCGACAACATCCCGATCCTCACCAACCTCAAGAGCTGGAAGTACGCGTTCGAGAGCCCGTTCAAGGCGGACGTCTACTACGTCATCACGCGGCTGTTCACCGGCAACAAGTGGGGCACCGCCAACCCGGTGATGATGCGCGATGCGGACTTCGGCATCGTGCGGCTGCGCGCGTACGGCACCTACGATTTCCGCATCAGCGACGTGCCGAAGTTCCTCAAGGAAGTCGCGGGCACCGACGATCACTTCCGCCTCGACGAGTTCAACGACACGATGCGCTCGCGGCTCGTGTCCGTGTTCAGCGACGCGCTGGCCAAGGCGAAGATCCCTGCGCTCGACGTCGCCGCCCGCTACAGCGAGCTGGGCGAGGCGCTGTTGCCCGTCATCAACCCGGTGATCGGCGAGAAGTACGGGCTCACGATGACGTCGTTCATCGTCGAGAACGTGTCGGTGCCGCCGGAAGTCGAGCAGGCGATCGACAAGCGCTCCAGCATGCAGGCGGTCGGCAACCTCAACGACTACGTCAAGTACCAGATGGGGCAGGGCCTCGCGTCCGGCGGCGGCGCGGGCGTCGGCGGCGCCGGCGCGGAACTCGCGATGGGCATGGCGATGGCGCAGCAGATGATGAACCAGCCCGGCGGCATCATGGCGCAGCAGACGCCCGGCGCAGCGCCCGCTGCCGTTGCGCCGGCGGCCACCACCGAGCTGCTGACGCCTGCCCAGGTGGCGCAGGTCCTCGGCGTCGCGGAAGCGGACGTCGTCGCGACGCTCGAGGCTGGCGACTTGAAGGGCAAGAAGATCGGCACGCAATGGCGCGTGACGCGCGCCGCCGTCGACGCTTACGTGAACAGCTGACATGCGCCGCCAACTGATCCTCGCGGTGGCGGCGCTCGCCGTCGCGATCGCGCTGCCGGTGCGGGCGCAGGACGCCCTTGCCACCGAGGCCCAGGACGCCGCGCGGACCTGGCTCGCACTTATCGACAAGGGCGAGACATTGTCGAGCTACATGACCGCGAGCGATCGCTTTCGTGCAGCGGTGTCCGCCGACAACTGGGCCACGGCGCTGCAGTCGCGCGCGCCGCTCGGCACAGTGCAGCAGCGCGCCGTGCAGTCGACGCGCCTGATGAAGTCGATCAACGGACTGCCCGACGGCCAGTACGCGATCGTCGTGTTCCGCACCGCGTTCACGCGGCGCGAGGTGGCCATCGAGACCGTGACGCTCGAGCTCGCAGGGGCGCGCTGGCGCGTCGTCGGCTATCACGTCGCCTGACACCGCGCCGGGTGCCGCCGGCGCGCCCGCGCCGGAATCTCGCACGAGCGAGGTCGTCGCCAACGCCAAGTTCGCGTGCCCGGCCTGCGGCGGCGAGGCCGTGTGGAATCCCGCCAAGCAGAGGCTGGTATGCCCGTTCTGCGGGACGGAGTCGCCCGCTCAGCTGACTGGCGCGGGCGACATCGTCGAGCACGATCTGGCAACGGCGCTGCGCGCGATCCGCGATGACGCGCGCGGCTGGCAGTTCGCCGCGGACGTGCGGGAGGTGCGCTGCCAGAGCTGCAACGCGATCTCCGTGCTGGATCCCGCGCGGCAGGCGCAGAACTGCCCGTTCTGCGGTTCCGCGCAGCTCGTGCCTTATACGGAGACCAAGCCGGCGTTCAGGCCGGAGAGCGTGCTGCCGTTCACCGTGTCCGAAACGGCCGCGCGCGACGGCATCCGCAAGTGGTACGGCCGGCTGTGGCTCGCGCCCGGCGCGCTCAAGCGCCGCGCGCTGACCGACACCGTCAAGGGCCTGTACCTGCCGTACTGGACGTTCGATGCGCGCGTTGCCGCGCAATGGACGGCCGAAGCCGGCTACTACTACACGACCACCGAGACGTACTACGAGAACGGCCAGATGCGCACGCGCGAGGTGCGCCAGGTGCGGTGGGAACCGGCCGCCGGCCAACTGGCGCATTTCTTCGACGACGACCTCGTCTGCGCATCGCGTGGCGTGCGGCCCGCGTTGCTGCGCCAGGTCGAGCCTTACCCGACGCGCGACCTGAAGCCCTACGACCCGGGCTACGTGAGCGGCTGGGTCGTCGAGCGCTACCAGATCGACCTCGTCGCCGCCGCCACGGCGGCGCGCGCCGACATGGACGCCAAGCTCAACGCGCTGTGCGCGGCGCAGATCCCGGGCGACACGTACCGCAACCTCGTCGTCCGCTCGCAGTACTCGGACCAGACGTATAAGCACATCCTCGCGCCGGCGTGGCTGCTCTCGTACACGTTCGGCGCGCGCAGCTTCCAGTGCGTGATGAACGGCGTGACCGGCGCGATCGCGGGCGAATACCCGAAGAGCCCGTGGAAGATCGCGCTGATCGTCATCGCGGTGATCATCGCGATCATCGTGTTCGCGTCCGCCAACGGACACCATTGAGGAAACGCCCGATGGACATCGCCATCGTCACCGGTGTGTCGCGCGGACTTGGCGCTGCGCTCGTCGACGAGTTCGTCGCGGCGGGCATGCGCGTCATCGGCGTCGGCCGCGCGCCGCCGCCGCCGGCGCCACGCACGGCATTCGCATTCGTCCACGCCGACCTCGCGGACCCGTTGGCCGCGGCAGCCGCGCTGGCGCCCGTGTTCGCGGAGGAGGCTGCCGCGGCGCCGCGTGCGCGTGCCGTGCTCGTCAACAACGCGGCCGTGGCGGAGCCGATGGGCACGACGGGTGCGCTCGCTGCGGACGCGCTGGCCCGCTCGCTCGCGATCAACCTCGTCGCGCCGGTGCTCGTCGCCAACGCGTTCTGCGCGGCGTTTGCGGACACCGGTCGCGAGCGGCTCGTGATCAACGTGACGTCGGGTCTCGCCGGGCGCGCGATGCCCGGCTCGGGCCCCTACAGCATCGCGAAATGCGGGATGGAGATGCTGACGCGCGCGCTGACCGTCGACCATCCGGAGCCGACATTCCGCGCAATCACGCTGCGGCCCGGCATCATCGACACGCCGATGCAGCAATACCTGCGCGAGCGCGACGAGCGCGAGCTGCCCGACGTCGCGCTGTTTCGCCAGTGGCACGCGGAAGGCCAGCTCGTGGCGCCGGCGACCGTGGCGGGCAAGACACGGCGCGCGCTCGTGGACGCGGCGGTCGAGGCGGGCCGCACCTACAACTACGCCGAGCTCTAGAGGGGGCTGCGGGCGACCAGCGCCGGCAGGTCCGCGGGCGTCGCCGCGACGGCATCCGCCGCCGCGAGCTCGCCCGCGCTGCCGTACCCCCATGCGACGCCCAGCACGCGCGTGCCGTTGGCACGCCCGGCGCGGATGTCGTAGTCGCGGTCGCCGATCATCGTGCAGTCCTCCGCCGGGAGGCGCTCCGTCGCGAGCAGGTGCGCGAGCAGCGCCCGCTTGTCGTCGAGCGCGCCTGTGAGGTCGGGACCGTATACGCGCTCGAAGCGCGGTGCGAGGCCGAAGTGCGTGACGATCCGCTCCGCATAGACTGCCGGCTTCGACGTGCACACGTACAACCGGCGTCCGTCCGCGGCCAGCGCGTCCAGCGCGGCGACGATGCCTTCGTACACGCGGTTCTCGCGCCACCCGATCTCCGTGTAGCGCTCGCGATAATGCGCGATGGCACGCTCGATCGGCGCGCGCTCGTCGGTGCCGAGTAGGCGCACGAACGACGTGCGCAGCGGTGGCCCGAGGCAGGGTGCCAGCGCGTCGTCGCCCGGGTCCGCGACGTCCATGCGCGCGAGCGCGTGGCGGATCGACGCGACGATGCCGTCGCGATTGTCGGCGAGCGTGCCGTCCAGGTCGAACAGCGCGGCGAGCGGTCGCGCGCTCATTCGCGGCGCCGGAGGACGACCGTGTAGCTGACGAGTGCGCCCGCCGGTCCCGCCTGCCAGTAGATGCAGTATTGCTTGTCGAGCAGCACCGGCACGATGCCCGAGCCGCGCGTCGCCGGGTCGCGCTGCCATGGAATGAGCACGGCGGGGCCGTCGCGGTACGCGATGTCGAGCTCGACAGGCTCTGTGGCCTCGAACTGGTAGTCGATGCGATCGCCCTCCTGGGCGTCGAGGCAGAAGTCCAGCTTCTCGAACGGTGCGACGCGCACCTTCTGCGACTTGTACGTGGCGTTGGGCACCACGGGGCCGTACGTGCACGCCGCCAGCGAGGCGGCGAGCGCCCACGCCGCGAGGCGGCATGCCCGCGGCGCGCGCGACGCGGCCATCATGCGCGGCGGCGCAGCGCGCGCCAGTCCTCGGCGAGCATCGCGAAACGCACGTGGTCGCGCCAGCGGCCCGCGATCTTCACGTAGCGGCGCGAGTAACCTTCGCGCGTGAAGCCGATCGCCTGCAGGAGGCGGATCGAGCGGACGTTGGCCGGCTGCACGTTGGCCTCGACGCGATGCAGCTTGAGGTCGACGAACGCGGCCTGCAGCACCAGCGCCAGGCCGGCGCGCATATACCCGTGTCCGGCCCACGGCGCAAACGCGTAGTAGCCGAGGTAGGCGCTGTGGAACACGCCGCGGACGATTTCCGACAGGTTGTACGCGCCGACCAACGCGTTACCCTCGCGCTGGAACACGAGGAAGCCAAGGTGCGTCGGCAACGCGCCGCCGTAACGGGCGAGGTGCGCCGCGTACTGGCGCGGCGTCGACGGCGCGCTGACCCAGGCGGCATGCAGCCGCGCGCTGGTCCGGGCGGCCGCCACGAAGGCCCTGGCGTCGCCGGCCTGCGGCGGACGGACGAGGACAAGCTTGTCCTGCCGCTGGATCGGCGTTGGCATAATGCGATTCTAGCGAAGTGACGAAGGTGCGAGCATGGCGACGTGGGTCGAAGGACGCGTGACCCGGATGCACGAGTGGCGGCCGGGCCTGTTCACGCTGTCGCTGCATGCGCCCGACGTGACGTTCGTGGCCGGCCAGTTCGGGCGGCTCGCGCTGCCGGACCCGGGCAACGACAAGGAACCGATGCTCGGGCGGCCCTATTCGTTCGTCAACCCGCCGTCCGCGCCCGAGCACGAATTCCTGTTCAACGTGGTCGCGGCAGGCCCGCTGTCGCCGCGCCTCGGGCGCCTCGCGCCCGGTGACCCGTTGTGGATCGCGCCGCGCGCCAACGGCTTCTTCACGGTCGGCGAGACGGCGCCTGCCGATGCGCTGTGGTGTCTCGCCACCGGCACGGGCCTCGGGCCTTTCCTGTCGATGCTGCGCACGCCCGACGCGTGGGAGAAGTATCCGCGCATCGTGCTCGTGCACGCGGTCCGCGAGCCGGCCGATCTCGCGTATGCGGCGG
>JAFEDG010000005.1 GCA_018241745.1 Pseudomonadota bacterium | reverse complement strand
CGCCGTAGATCGTGTCGAGCGACTTGGGAAAGCTCGACGCGAGGCGCCACTTCACCTCGGGCTGCGACTGCGCGTACACCGGCGCCGTGCCCGCGGCGAGAATTCCCGCGAGACCGGCGTGCTTGATGAATGAACGACGTTCCATTCGACTCCTCTCGATTGTGATGGATGCCGGCGGGCGCCGGCGACGAATTCACGCCCGGTACCGCCCGCCGCACTCTACGAGGACGCGAAGGGAAGAACTCTTGTGTGGCGCAAAGCTCGCGTGGATTCTAGCAGCCACGCGAGCGCATGTTCACGGTTTCGCGGGCGGCGGTGCGGGGTTGTCGCCCGCCACGGGTGGCGTGCCCGATTGCGGTGCATCGGCGGCTGCACCGTTTGCGGGCGTCGGCGCTTCACCGCTCGCCGGCGCTTCGTTGTCGGGCGCTGCCAACGCTTTCTCGAGTGCATCTTCCGCCTGCTCCTGCTCGGACGGCTGCTCGTGGCCCGCGGGTCCGACCATCGGCGTCTCGTCGACTGGCGTCTCGATGTGGATCGTGTTCGGGTCGACCTTCGGCTGGTCGTCCTTGTAGACCATCACCATCTGCGGGAACGCGATGACGAGCGCCACCATCAGGATCTGGATCAGCACGAACGGCACGGCCCCCCAGTAGATCTGCCCGGTCGTGACCGGGGCAATCATCTTGCTGGTGATCTTGTCGACGTAGGGCTTCGTCGCCGCGACGCTGCGCAGGTAGAACAGTGCGAAGCCGAACGGCGGGTGCATGAACGACGTCTGCATGTTGACGCCCAGCAGCACGCCGAACCAGATGAGGTCGATGCCGAGCTTGTCCGCCACCGGACCCACGAGCGGGATGATGATGAACGACAGCTCGAAGAAGTCGAGGAAGAACGCGAGGACGAAGATGAGCAGGTTGACGACGATCAGGAACCCGAGCTGGCCGCCCGGCAGGCTCGTCAGCAGGTGCTCGACCCAGACGTTGCCGTTGACACCGTAGAACGTGAGGCTGAAGACGCGCGCGCCGACGAGGATGAACACGACGAACGTCGACAGCTTGGCCGTCGTGTCCATCGCCTGCTTCAGCAGCGGCAGCGACAGGCGCCTGCGCGAGACCGCCATGATCAGCGCGCCGGCGGCGCCCATCGCGCCGCCTTCCGTCGGCGTGGCGACGCCCAGGAAGATCGTGCCCAGCACGAGGAAGATCAGCGCGAGCGGCGGAATCAGCACGAACGTCACGCGCTCGGCGATCCGCGACAGCAGGCCGAGCTTGGCGACGCGATTGACGACGGCGGCGACGAATGCGAGGGCCGTACCCACGACGGTGGATACGACGATCGTCTCGTCCAGCGCACGGCCCTGCATCTCCAGCTTGGCGTACGCGACGGCCGCGATCACGGAGATCAGCGCCAGCACGCCCAGCGAGCGCACGCCACTGTCGCCGTTGTCCTCGCGGATCGTTCGCGCTTCCGGCGGCAGCGCCGGCGCCCACGTCGGCTTGAACATCGTCACCGAGAACACGTAAGCGGCGTAGATGCCCGACAGCACCAGCCCGGGGATGAACGCGCCGGCGTACATGTCGCCGACCGAACGACCCAGCTGGTCGGCCATGATGATCAGCACGAGCGACGGCGGGATGATCTGCGCCAGCGTGCCGGACGCCGCGATGACGCCGGACGCGAGGCGCCGGTCGTAGCCATAGCGCAGCATGATCGGCAGCGAGATGAGGCCCATCGAGATCACGCTGGCCGCGACGACGCCGGTGGTGGCCGCGAGCAGCGCGCCGACGAAGATCACCGCGTAGGCGAGGCCGCCGCGCAGCGGGCCGAATAGCTGGCCGATCGTGTCGAGCAGGTCCTCGGCCATGCCGGAGCGCTCGAGGATCAGCCCCATGAACGTGAAGAACGGCACCGCGAGCAGCGTGTCGTTGGACATCACGCCCCAGACGCGGTCGGGCAGCGCCTGCAGCAGCGAGAAGTCGAGCAGGCCGAGGTGGATGCCGATGAAGCCGAACACGATGCCGACGAAGCCCAGCGAGAACGCCACCGGGAAGCCGAGCAGCAGCACGATGATCAGGCCGACGAACATCATCGGCGGCAGGTTGGCGGCGATCCAGGCGCTCATGATTGCGCTCCCGCGGCCGCGTCACGCTGGCGGGCGATTTCCTCCGCGAGCTCTTCCTCGGCGCTCTTGGCGCCGTGCTTCTCAAGCGGATCCGGGATCCGGCCCATGAGGAACGCGACGCGCCTGATGAGCTCCGAGATGCCTTGCGCCATCAACAGCGCGAACCCGGCGGGCACCAGCGCCCGCGCCGGCCATATGATCAGGCCGCCGGCATTGGTCGACACCTCGTGCCGGTTCCACGACTCGACGAGCAGCGGCCACGCGAGCCAGCCGATCAGGATGCACATCGGGAACAGGAAGAACAGGATGCCGACGACGTCGATCCAGTTGCGCGTGCGCGCCGAAAGCCGCGACGAGATGATGTCGATCCGCACGTGCTCGTTCTTGAGCAGCGTGTAGCCGGCGCCAAGCAGGAACACCGCCGAGAACAGGTACCACTGCACCTCGAGGTAGGCGTTCGAGCTGTAGTCGAACAGCTTGCGGACCGTGGCGTTGGCGGCGCTGATCAGCACGGTGGCGAGGATCAGCCACGCGAGCAGCCGCCCCAGGCGGTTCGTGAACGCGTCGATGACGCGGGACAGGGCGAGCAGGGCGTTCAAGCGAGTCCTCCGGAAGACTGGAATTCCGCCCCTTTTCGATGGTCTTGACGACGCCGCGGGACGCGAAAGCGGGCCGATTATAAGGGAAGGTCGCGCGTTTGGCCGATGTTAGAATCGGCGGCTGACCGCCTCGGATCACCTCCCCCTGGCGCCCCGCCCCCATGTTCCCGCCCGACACCACGCTTGCAGCCGCCGACCCCGAGCTCTGGAAGGCCATCGACGGCGAGAATCGCCGCCAGGAAGACCACATCGAGCTGATCGCGTCGGAAAACTACGCGAGCCCGGCCGTGATGCTGGCCCAGGGTTCGCAACTGACGAACAAATATGCCGAAGGCTACCCCGGCAAGCGCTATTACGGGGGCTGCGAGTTCGTCGACATCGCGGAAACGCTGGCCATCGACCGGGCGAAGAAGCTGTTCAGGGCCGGTTTCGCCAACGTCCAGCCCCACTCCGGTGCGCAGGCCAACCAGGCGGTGTTCTTCGCCGCGCTGAAGCCGGGCGACACGGTGCTGGGCATGAGCCTGCCGCACGGCGGGCACCTGACGCATGGCTCGCCGGTCAACCAGTCGGGCAAGTGGTTCAACGTCGTCGCCTATGGCCTCGACCCGGAAACCGAACTCATCGACTACGACGCCGCCGAGCGGCTCGCGCACCAGCACAAGCCCAAGCTGATCGTCGCGGGCGCGTCCGCCTACTCGCGCGTGATCGACTGGAAGCGCTTCAAGGCGATCGCGGACGCGGTCGGCGCGCCGCTGATGGTCGACATGGCGCACTACGCCGGGCTCGTCGCCGCGGGCGTCTACCCGACCCCCGTCGGCGTCGCGGACTACGTGACGACGACGACGCACAAGACGCTGCGCGGGCCGCGCGGCGGCATGATCCTGGCCGGCGAGGAACGGGCCAAGGAGATCAACTCGGCGGTGTTCCCCGGGTTGCAGGGCGGGCCACTGATGCACGTGATCGCCGCGAAGGCCGTCGCGCTCGGCGAGGCGATGCACCACGATTTCCGCGTCTACCAGGAGCGGGTGCTCGAGAACGCGCGCGTGCTCGCCCGCGTGCTGCAGGACCGCGGGTTGCGCATCGTGTCGGGCGGTACCGATTCGCACATGTTCCTCGTCGACCTGCGCGCCAAGAAGATCACCGGCAAGGACGCGGAAGCGGCCCTCGCGCAGGCGCACGTCACCGTCAACAAGAACGCCATTCCCAACGACCCGGAGAAGCCGTTCGTGACCTCCGGCATCCGGATCGGCAGCCCGGCGATGACGACGCGCGGCTTCGGCGAGATCGAGGCCGAGTCGCTCGCCCACCTGATCGCGGACGTACTCGACGCGCCGGCCGACGCCCGGGTCCTCGCGCACGCGCGCGAGCGTGTGGCCGTGCTGACGCGGCGCTTTCCGGTCTACCGCACCTACGCCGGATGAAGTGCCCGTTCTGCGCCAGCGACGACACGCAGGTCATCGACTCGCGTGTGTCCGAGGCGGGCGACTCGATCCGCCGGCGCCGCCGCTGCCTCGCGTGCCAGAAGCGCTTCACGACGTACGAGAACGTCGAGCTGCGGCTGCCGCAGGTCGTGAAGTCCGACGGCTCGCGTGCGGACTTCGACGAGGCGAAGGTGCGCGTCGGCTTCCAGCGCGCGCTGCACAAGCGACCGGTGCCGACCGAGTACGTCGACGCGGCCATCAAGCGCATCGTCCAGCACGTGCTGTCGCTCGGCGAGCGGGAGATCCCGTCGCGCGAGATCGGCGAGCGCGTGATGGAGGAGCTGAAGAAGCTCGACAAGGTCGCCTACATCCGGTTCGCGTCCGTGTACCGCTCGTTCCAGGACATCAGCGACTTCCAGGACGCAATCAAGGAAGTCGAGGCGCCCGGCGCGCGCCGCGCCGCCAAGCGCTGACCACGGCCGCCATCCCGATGCAGCCCCCGCGCGACGTCGACGTGCGTGCCGCGATGCTGCGCGCGCTGGAGCTGGCGGCGCGCGGCCTCTACACGACGGAGCCCAACCCGCGGGTTGGCGCCGTGATCGTTCGCGATGGCGCGATCGTCGCCGAAGGCTGGCACGCGGCGCCCGGCGGACCGCACGCGGAAGCCGCCGCGCTCGCCGACGCGCGTGCGCGGGGCGTCGACATCCGCGGCGCGACGATCGTCGTCACGCTGGAACCCTGCAACCACCATGGCCGCACGCCGCCGTGCGTCGACGCGATCGTCGGCGCGGGCCTGGCGCGTGTCGTCTATGCGGTCGCCGACCCGCATCCGCAGGGCGGCGGTGGCGCCGCACGCCTGCGCGCGGCGGGCATCGACATCGTTGCCGGTGTCGAAGCCGAGGCGGCGCGCGAGCTCAACATCGGCTTTTTCACGCGGCATGCCCGCGGCACGCCGTGGGTTCGCGCCAAGGTGGCGATGTCGCTCGACGGCCGCACGGCGCTCGACGACGGGACGAGCCAGTGGATCACTGGCGAGGCCGCGCGCGCGGACGGCCACGCGTTTCGCGCCCGGGCCGGCGCGATCGTCACCGGTGCGGGCACCGTCGCGCGCGACGACCCGCAGCTCACCGTGCGCGCGGTGCCGACGAGCCGGCAACCGTTGCGCGTGGTCATCGACCGCCATGGCGCCACGCCGCCTGCCGCACGGGTGCTGGCCGGTGGGCACGCGCTGATCGTCACCGCCGGCGGCCCGGCGCGCCCCGGCTGGCCGCCCGCCGTCGAGGTGCTTGCGCTGCCCGACCCCGCGGGACGGGTGGATCTGCGCGCGCTGCTGGGCGAACTCGCCCGGCGCGAGGTCAACGAGGTGCACGTCGAAGCTGGCGCCCGGCTGACCGGGGCATTCGCCGAAGCGGACCTCGTCGATGAATGGCTCTGCTATGTGGCGCCGGCCTTGATCGGCGACCCCGCGCGCGGCGTCGCGGCGCGGCGCACGCCGCTCGCATCGCTCGCCGCGCGCACGCAGCTCGCGTGGCACGCCGTCGATCGCGTCGGGGACGACCTGCGCATCCTCGCGCGGCGCGCGGCGGCCCGGGACTGACAGGATGTTCACCGGCATCGTGCAGGCGGTCGGCCGTGTCACGCGCAGCGACGTCGTCGGCAACGGGGCGCGGATCGTCGTCGACGCGGGGGCGCTCGGGCTCGACGACGTGGCGCTGGGCGACAGCATCGCCGTCGAAGGTTGCTGCCTGACGGTCGTCGCGCGCGACGGCAACGCGCTCGCGTTCGACGTGTCGCGCGAAACGCTCGCCTTGACGGCCGGCTTCGCGGTGGGCGCCCCGGTGAATCTCGAGAAATCGCTGCGCCTCGCCGACCGGCTGGGCGGCCACCTGGTCCAGGGGCACGTCGACGGTCGCGGTCGTGTCGCAGCGTTTGCACCGGTAGCCGGCGATGACGGCCGCAACTGGCGGCTGGACGTCGACGTGTCGCGCGCGCTGGGCCGCTACATCGCGCAGAAGGGGTCGATCGCGATCAACGGCGTGAGCCTCACGGTCAACGGCGTCGCCGACGCCGACAGCGCCACGCGCTTCCACGTCAACCTGATCCCGCACACGCTCGCCGCCACGACACTGGCGGCACTCGCCCCTGGCCGGGAAGTGAACGTCGAAGTGGACCTGATGGCGCGCTATGCCGCGCGCCTCGCCGACGTGGCCGGTTAGCCGAGCGTGCCCGCGCCGGCGCGGCGCGCTCGTGCATGCGGCTCAGCGGTCGAGCCGTTCGCCGTGGATGCCGGTGGGGCCGTCGATGTCGAACCGGAACTCGAGGATCGTCCAATAGGGGATGGCCTTGCCGTCGCGCTCGGCCGGCGTGAAGCGGGCGTTCTTCAGCGCGGCGACGATGGCTTGCACGAACGGCGGGTCGTCCGGCATCACGCGCACCTCGGTGACGCGGCCGTCCGGACTGATCGTCAGCAGCGCAGCGAGCTTCAGCGAGCGCCCTTCGCGGGCGGCGCGCGCCGGGTAGAGCGTCGGGAACGCGCCGATCGGCACCGGCGTGCGCACCGCTGCCTGCGGGAAGCGCTGCTTCATCTGGTCGGCGATGTTGGCGCCGAACTGCGCGCGGCCGTTGCCGACCGTGTTGACGATGTGCCCCACGGGCGCGAACGGTTCGTCGATCACATAGGTCGCCGGGTCCACCGAGATGCCGGGGATCGGCGTACGGATGAGCGGCGAGACGTCCGCCAGTGACGGCGGCAGCGGGCTCATCGGCAGCGGCTTCACCGGCATCACCAGCGCCGGCATCGGTTCGGGCACGACGGGCTGCGCGATGACGTTCGAGGCCGCGACATCGGATGGCGAGACCTCGGCGAGCATGGCTGACAGCGGTGCCGGCGTCGATGCGTGCCGGGGTGCGGTCACCGCGGGCATGGCCCGGATCAGCCACGCGAGCACGACGAACACGACGACGTGGATCGCGATCGACGCGACGAACGATGCCGGCAGCTCCAGCCTGGGCACTGCCGGCTGCGCGAGTCGCACCGGGATCGTCGTCGTGGTCATCGGATGCCATTGTGCACGAGCCCGAAAGCAAACCGGCCGCGCCGCTGGAGGCGGCGCGGCCGGGAAACGGGCGCGTGCGCGGCGCTATTCGTTCAGCACACGCCAGGACATCCGGTGCGCGTACAGGAAGCTCGGCGGATGGATCTTGGCCGAGATCGTCTTGCCGCTGCTGCCCAGTGTGACGACCACGCTCATGTTCGGCACGTAGACGCCCGACGAGTCGCTGCCGCCTGACGAAATGATCTGCAGGCCCACCGCGCCGTTGTCGGACGTCATGTAGTTCTGGCAGCAGGTACCGTCGTCGTTCTCGAGCAGCGAGTCGCCGTGCGAGTAGCCCCGGACGTAGACGTCGGCCGGCTGGCCGGTGAGGCAGGGGTCCGTGTTCGGCGACGTAGCCGAGAAGGCCACGACGAACAGCGCGGCTTGCAGCGGCGTGACGATCCGCTGGCCCGGCTTCTCCGTGAGGTCGATCTTCCAGCCCACCGGTGCCGCCGCTGACAGCCCGGCCGCGTCGTTGACGTCCGACAGCGTGCGCACGTCGAGCGGGGTCCCCGGGATGGCGCCTGGCACCTTCGTCGTGCCGTCGCGGATCGCATAGAACGACTGGACATCGGTGTTCGCGAGGTCGGCGTCGGCGAGCAGCTTACCGGTGCCGACGAACACCCAGCGGTCGGTACCGTTGGTGATGTCGACTTCCATCCGCGGCGGTACGGTGACCGGCTGCTCCAGCCCGTCCGGCCCTGTCAGCTTGGCGATCTGTCCCACCGTCCAGTTATCCGGGTTGGTGTCCAGCATGTCGAAGCGCCACAGGTTGCCGTGCAGGTCGCCGGCGTACACCTGGTCCGCGAGGTAGTTGCTGTACTTCTGCGTGTACCCCGAGATCTGCGCCAACCCGGAGGGGTTGGTCGGAGAGCCGTCCGTCGTGTCCATCTCCTTCAACAGGCTCCCGTCCTTGGGATCGATGAAGAAGATCTTGCCGACCCCGGACGGGTTGTTGTACCCGCTCGGCACGATCACGACCCACTTGCCACCCCAGGCACGCGTCTTGGTGACGAGCGGCGGCCCGTACGTGTAGCCCATGTCGGCGTTCGTGAACTCCCAGAGCACCTTCTTCGCGATGTTGGTCTCGGTGTCGAAGGCGCTCGGGTCGGTGACGTCGATCGCGTAGTACGACTTGCCGCCCTTGCCGAGGCCGCCGATCAGCAGCGTATGCCAGTCCTGCGAGTCCGGCGCGTCGAACGTAAGGTCCGTGGCCGTCGGCGTGCTGTCGACGAAGAAGTGGTGGACGAACGGGGGCAGGCCGCCGAACTGGTAGGTAAGCGAACCAAGCCCCGCGTCAGACGGGTCACGGAACAGCGCCTTGGGCACGTAGCCGAATACCTCGTTGCCGGTGGCATCGTCGAAGCCATGGAGCATGCCGTCGTTGGCGCCGGCGTACACGCGACCCGCGCGCGTTCCGTGGGTGGACTTGAACGTGCTGTAGCCCTTGTCGTCGATGTCGAGATAAGGCGCGTTGGGGATGCCCACGTAGACGGCCGACGCATTGACGATGTCGCCCAGCGCACCCGCGTAGCCCGCGGTCGCCGTGTAGTCGCGCTTGCGGAATTTGCCGATGACGCTGTTGTCCTCGTTCGACTGGTCGCCGCGCAGGTACGCGAGCACCTTCTTGCCGCGGTCCGGGTTGCCCGGGGCCAGCGCATCCTGCTCGGCCGCGTCGATGTCGTCCCACAGGAACGGAACCGGCGTGCCGTCCTGCTTCATCGTCACGACCTTGCGCGAGTCCTGCCACGGGTCCGGAACCGCGATCGTGGGCGTCAGCATCAGCGCCAGCTGCTTCTCTGCGTGCCAGACATCGGCCACCTCGTTGGCATTGGCGTCGATCTGCACCTTGACCAGCGTGCCGCCCCAGCTCGGCTGGAACGTTGCCCGGTAGATGTAGTTGTTGCCCGCCGTCGTGAGGTTGGAACTCGTGAATGCGACGCCACTGCGCGCGCCCTGCGTGTTCAGCGCGTCGGCCAGGATCTGGCCCATGCCCACCTGCAGTTCGGCCACGGACTTGGCGTTGACGAAGCGGCCACGGCCGTTGATGGCCGCATGCCACAGGTCGTCCACGCCGGACGCGTCGGGCTGGTTGGTGGTCGGGTAGGGGACCGACCACTGCAATGCGCCTGCCGACAGCTGCGTCTCGATCGCCGTCTGGTTGCCCGTGGCGAGCTTGCCGTCGGTCCCGAGCGACAGCGCGGCGAAGTTGAGATGCTGCCACGTGGCCGGGTCGGACGCGCTGGCCGACACGTTGTCAGTGCTGTTCGCGCCGGACGTCCGCAGGTCCTTGGTCCAATACAGCATCGCGTAGTCGGACGCGGAATCGGAAGTCGCGGTCGTATTGTTCTCGCGGAACGGCGCCGGCCAGTTGTCGCCGACATTGAGCGACATCACGTTCTCCGGCAGCGCGGTCTGCAGCACGTCATCGATGTTGCCAGGCTTGTACACGGGCAGCGACGTCTGGTTCGTGATGCCGTCCGTGAACAGCATGTGCCAGTTCTTCTGGCAGGACAGGATGATCGGGTCGGTTGCGCCCGACAGTTCCGCGCTGGACCCGTTGGCGAAGTAGTCTCCCACCCGCACCATCGCGTTCAGGTTGGGCGTCTGGTTGTTCATCGGGATGTCGATGCCGAACAGCTGCTCCGCCCACTTCGTCTTCTGCGTGACATTGAAGTTCTGGATGTCGACGAACGACGTCACCGGCAGGTTGGACAGCGTCTCCAGCCCGACGCGGAACTTGTTCTCGTCGAGGTTGAACGTGCCGTCCGAGTTGGTGCCGAGGAACGCGAGCGACGTGGCCGCCTTCACCGCCTGGATCCGCGTCCGGTAGTACGCGAACCAGTTCGCGTAGTTCTCCATTTCCTCGTCATACGTGCGGCTGATGGTCGTCGTCTCGCCCGATTCGGGATCCGTGAACGTATGCGTGTACGACGCACCCGTCTTCAGGTCGACGCGAGCGAAGGCCGGGGTCGTGTAGTTGCTCACCGTGTCGCTGCCGGAGCCGAACTGGTAGAAGCGCGGGTAGATGTGCGTGTCGTCCTTGAACGACTGGCACGTGCCGGCCGAGCTGTCGCCGTAGCCGACCCACTTGTCGCCAGCGGTGCTGATGCTGTTGGTGCACCACTCGATGCTGGTCTTCCAGTAATGGCGCGGGACGTTCGCGTAGTGGTTCGTCGCGTGGCAGCCCTGTCCCGCGACGAGTTCACCCGTGACGGGCGTCGTGAACTTGCCGCTGGGGTAGTTGAAGCGGCTGGCCGTGACGCCGGCGTACGCGTGGTTGTTGCGGCGGCAGGTCAGGCCCGCGCCGTTGGCGTCCATCAGCAGCGTCGTCGCGGCGTTTCCGCTGACACCCGTGGTGTCGCAACGGACTGACGCCGGGTTGACCGGGCCCTGGATATCCGCGCACTGTGCGTTCGATTGGCAGGCGGTCGCCTGGTCGATCGAGCAGTGTCCCCACGGCTTGCAGTCGCCGTTGATCGTGCACGTCTTGGCCGTCTCGTAGCTGCAGTGGCCGATCGAGCCCGCGCATTGCGTGGACGCGTTGGCGGTGGTGCACGAGTTGCCGTTGTTGGAGCACGTGCCGATGCTGATGCCGCAGTCCGTGCCGGTATTGCACACGGCGCCGACGTTGCCCGTCGTGCAGATGCCGCTCGCGTTGCACTGTGCATTGGTCGTGCACGCGTTGCCGACGAGGCCCGCCGAGCACTTGTTGACCACGCCGCAGGCGGCATTGGTGCCGTTGGTCGAGCACGCCGCGCCGGTGTTGGCGCCCGACGTGCAGCTGCCGTTGACGTTGCACTGCGAGTTGGTCGTGCAGCTCGTCGTGTTCGGCTGGCCGGCGGAGCACTTGTTGATCTTGCCGCACGCCGAGTTGGCGCCGGGGCTCGTGCAGCTGGCGCCGGTGTTGGCCCCGGTCGTGCACGTGCCGGTGGTGTTGCACTGCGAGTTGGACGTGCACGTCGCGCCGACGTTGCCTGCCGTGCATTTGTCGATCGGGCCGCAGGCGGAATTGGTACCGCTACCGGTACACGCCGTGCCGGTGTTGATGCCGGTGGTGCACGTGCCCGTCGTCGCGCAATTGGCGTTGGTCGTGCACGTGGCGCCGACGTTGCCGGCCGTGCACTTGTTGATCGCGCCGCACGTCGCATTGGCACCCGAGCCCGTGCACGCGGCGCCGGTATTCGAACCGGACGTGCAGGTGCCCGAGCCGTTGCACTGCGCGTTCGTCGTGCAGGTGGCGCCGACGTTGCCGGCCGTGCACTTGTCGATGGCCCCGCACGTTGCATTGGCGCCGTTGGCCGTACACGCCGTGCCCGTGTTGATGCCGGTGGTGCAGCTACCCGCCTTGTTGCAGTCGCCGTTCGACACGCACGAGTTGCCGGTGAGCCCCGCCGTGCAGGTGCCGGTGACCGTGCACTGCGAATTGGCTGTGCAGGCATTGCCGAGCTTCGCGCTGTTCTGGCACGTGTTGCCGCAATCCGCCACCGTCGAGCACGAGCCGCCGCTGTACGACGCGTACGTGCACGTGCCGCTGCCCGGGACGATCGGGCACGCCGACGAATTCGACGACAACGTCGTGCAGGACTGGCCCGTGGTAACCGAGCAATGGTTCGGGAAGGGCTTGCAATCGGCGTTGCTGGCGCACAGGCCGTTGGTGGCACCGGCGGTGTTCTGGTAGTTGCACGTGCCGACGCTCGGGCAATCGGCGTTCGTGTTGCACGATGCCGCCGTGTTGATGCTGCACTTGCCGTTGGCGATCGTGCAGTCAGCCTGCGTGTTGCAGGTCGTCGTGGTGCCGTTGCAGTAGTTGAGGCCCGTGCAATCCGCCGCCGACGAGCACTGCTTGGTCGTCTGCAGGCTGCACTTGCCGTAGATGGTCGGGCAGTCCGTCGCGGCAGTCGAAGGCGAGCAGGCATTGCCCTTGATGCTGCAGGTGCCCTTGTACGTGGGATCCGGGCACGTGGTCTTGTACACGCACGGCTGTTCCGGGTCCGGGTTGATGTTGCAGTTCGGCGGCGACCAGGCCGACGTGCACGTCGACGGGTCGGGCGGGATGGCGACGACGTTGGCGCAGGTCTGCGGGCCGCCGTAACCGTTGCACGACTGTGACTGCGCGTCGCACGTGCGCTTGGTCCCCGTGCACGTCTGCGCGTTGTACCCGCTACATGAAGCGGCGGTGCCCGCCACGCAGGCCTCGTGGGTCGCCGAGCAGCTGGTGGCGGCGCCGCAGGACCCGGCCTGTCCGGAACCACACACGCCGGCGGTGTAGCCACTGCAGTTGCCATTGGCCGTGTTGCAGGTGCCGTTCGTGCCGCTGCAGTTGCCGTTAGCCGTGTTGCAGGTGCCGTTGGCGCCGTTGCAGACGCCGTTGGCGGTGTTGCACGTGCCGGACGTGCTGTTGCAATTGCCGTTGCCGGTGTTGCAGGTGCCGGCGGTATAGCCGGCGCAGGTTCCGTAGCCGGTGTTGCAGGTGCCGGCCGTCGCGCCCGAGCACGTACCCGACGCCGTGGCGGAGCACGTGCCTGCCGCAGCGTAGCCGTTGCACGTCTGGTTGATCGTGTTGAGCCCCATGTCGCAGACCTGCGAGATGGGATTGGTGCTGGTCTTCGGCCACGCCGGGCTGGTGATGTCGCACCAGAGGACGTTGTCGTTCTCGTAGAAGAACTTGCCGTCCTGCGCTGTCGACCAGGCGCTCTTCACCGTCGCGTTGACGGGCGGCACCGACGTGTAGTTGATCGTCGACGTGTCGACCTTGGACGTCACGTCGTTGGGAGTGATCGACGGTGGCGCCCACGGGTATTGGTAATCGCCGTCATTGGCGGGCGTCGAGTCGGTCGACGACGTCGAGATGTCGCCATTGCTGCGGCAGAACGCCGGGTTGCTCGCGTACGCGTTGCCGTCGTCGTCGTTGCCGAGCGTCCAGTCCGAGTTGCACCACAGGCCCACCGTGACCGTCGCGGTCAGGTCGATCAGCGGGTTGCGCAGGTCCGCGGCGTAACCCCACGGGTCGTCGAGATGACGGTAGGGATTGGCGGGGACGCGCGTCCAGCCGGACGTCTTCGTCGAGTTCATCGACGGATACGGCGTGCCGTCTCCGGCCACGGGCGGCAAGTAAGTCAGGCGCGGGTTGTAGTAGAGCCGGTTGAGCTCGCTGTTGTGGGCCGGCGCCGGCCACAGCAGCCAATATTCGTAGGGCTTGCCCGACAGCGGGGAACCGCTGGTGGACGGGTACGTCGACACCCCCGGCAGCGCGCCGGGGTCCACGCCGCCCGAGCACGTGAATGGATAGACGCTCGTGTTGCAGCCGGCTCCAGGGCCGGCTTTGGGGTAGGCGTTGTCGTACCCGGTGTACGGATAGCCCGCCTGTTCCCAGATGTACTGCGGGGACGAGTACCCGGTGATGCACGTGTTGGTGGCCGTATCGAAATTGACGCAGATCGGCGAGCCGTTGTAGCCGCACGCGGCATTCATCGCGCCGGTGCCGTCGCGGCAGTACGTGTTGACGACGGTGTCCGGCAGGAAGTCGTAGAGCATCGACGTCGAGTCGTCGATGGTCAGCATGATGTTGGGCTTGGCCTTGACCTGCGCGCCCAACGGCTGGTCCGCGAGGTCGGTGACCGCGGCGTACACCGGTGTCGCGGCCGGTCCCAGCGAGAGAAGCAGCGAGAGAATGCCGGCAAGGACGCGCGTAAACTTCGATGCGCGCTTGCGCGTGGTTTCGTTTTTCATTATCGGTTTCTCCCTGTTGCCTCGTACGACTAGTGCAGCCACGCCTGGACGAACGACGTTCCGGTGTTCGACGGCCCGTCGACCCGCACCGTTACCCGGAACAGCGGCGCCGTGCCCAGCGAGACGGACGTGTTGGTGATCGTCGTCCCCGAGCCCTTCTTCGGCGGCATCATGTCGCAATACGTCGCATCAGCGGTGCCGGGAAGCCGGCACATCCGCTCGATCACGTAGCGCACCTCGTTCTTGCTGGCGTCGACGTAAGGCACGAACGGGTACGCGGACTTCTTCTGCAGCACGGCGGGGATCCCCTGGGGGATGTTGGGGTTCGACGTCGTCGTCGATTCCGGCGCCGGCGTGGCCGCGTAATCCTGGTAGGTGGCGTAGTAGTTGTTGGCGGCGTCGTCGGCCTTCGTGTCGGTGATCAACGCGGAGCCGGTGCGCGATTCGTCGCTGTACACGGCCGACGTCGCCTGCTCGATCGCCCAGTTGGCCGCGAGCAGCGACGACTGGCGGAACGCGATGTTGCCGACGACCGACGTCGTGGCGTCGGTCGCGCGGATCAGCGCGACGCCGGCGAGCGACATCGCGACCATGATGATCAATGCGATGAACAGCGCGACGCCACGCTGTTGCGCGCGGGACGCGGGTTGACGGCGATGCTTCATTTCTTCTCGATGTTCCAGATCGCGTTGCGCAGCGGGATGATGGTTTCGTAGACGCGGTAGCGATAGTTGCCGGCCGGCGCCGTCGGCGCCGCGTACGTCATGGAGAGCGCCGCCGGGCAGGCGAATTCGCCACAGTCCGAGAACACGGCGGGGGACGGCGACCAGTCGCCGAGGCTGCGGTCGAACTGGTCGCTGCGCACGACGATGGCGAGCCGCACCGCCTTGATGCGCGACAGGTCGGCATAACTCATCGCCAGCACGCCGGCCGGCGAGAAGTCGCCGTCCGCACCATCAACGGCCTTGACCCACTTGTCGGCAAGCCCGTCGTTGTTGGTGTCGATGCCGTACTGCGCCTTGAGGTTCACGACGTTGGACGCGACCGGCTGCGGCGCATTGCCCGACAGCAGGTCCGTCGAACGCAACGTCTCGCTGGTGACGTCGTACTGGATCCGCTGTGGCGTGGGACCCAGGTTCAGCACGACGGAGTCGGCGTTGTAGGACACGGACGGCAGGTTGGCCGCGTGGTGCAGCGAAACGTAGCCGTTGGCGGTGGCGATCGCGGCGGTGGCGCCCGCCGAGTCGTCGACCGGCGCCGTCTCCAGTCCGTCGTAGATGTCGGTGACCGTCGTCATCGCGCAACGGCCGGCGCCGCTGGTGTTGGGCTCGATGATGACGACCTGGTCGCCCTTCATGAAGCCGGTGGGGCTCTGCACGACGAAGTTGCCGTCGATCGGGATGCTGGGGAGCGACTTGAAGTTGGCCGGGATGATCAGGCGCGACGTGCTGCCATAGTTGACGACGAACTTGTCCGGCGTCATGTCGTCGCCGCTGTCGGTGATCATCACCGGGATGGGCCGCAGCGTCGACTTGATCTGCGTGTCCGGTGCCGTGCCGTCGGACGGACACGAATCGAGGTCGGTGCCGGCCACGGCAAGCCCGTTGTTCGCATTCGCGAGCTGCAGCGACATCAGGAACGAGGACAGCAGGCCGTTCTGCTGCGTGTCGGCGAGCGACGTCGTGTTGCGCTTGAAGGTCTCCGACACGTTGAACAGCTGGTAGGTGACGAGCACGGCGAGCAGGCCGATCACGATGCCCACCATGATTTCGATGATGCTGAAGCCGCGCTGCGCCCCGCGCTGTGCGACCCGGATCATGGCGCGTTGGTCCCGACGACGGCCTGCGTCGTGTACGTGTGCCATTGCGTCTCGCCCGGGTATTGCCAGTTGATCGTGATCGTCGCGATCGAGCTGTTCCTGGCGTTCGTCGCCGTATTGTCGAACGTGATCGTGGGCGGGTTGGCGGACGCGTTGGGCAATCCCGTGCCGGCCGCGACGATCTGGTTCTTGAAATCGGTGAAGCCGGCGCCCGACGAGCCGAAGTAGCTCTGCACGGCCGTGGGGTCGTGCGCCCACATCCTGGCCGTCAGCGACGCCGCGTAGTACGCCGCCTCGGCGCGGAACTGCGCGTCGTTGACGTGCCGCATCGACTGCGCCTGCAGGCCGACGAGGCCCAGCACGCCGAACGCGATGATCAGGATTGCGATCAGCGCCTCCAGCAGGAATGCGCCTGACTGACGGCGGCGGCCGCGGCGGTGCTGGCGCGTGATCATGACGTCGGCGGGCAGGCGAGCGGGTCCGGCGACGACAGTGCGAGGTCGCACATCAGCGTGCCGCCCTTGGACGACACGAGGCCACCGACGATGACGCGCAGCGTGCGCGGGCTGGAGATCAGCGACGTGGTGGCGTCGACGCGCTGCAGCGCGCCGGAGCCGTCCTGGTTGGTGGCCATCGGCATGCCGAGGCTCGTGAACGTGACGACGCTGCCGCCCGTCTGGTTGGTGAGCGTCGCCTTCGGCGCGCCGTTGCTGAAGTCGTATTCCTTGACCACGCAATCGGCGCCCGCGGCGCACGTCGTGTTGACAACCGTATCCAGGTGGTTGTCGTTGGTGCACGCGGTGTCCGCGCCGCAGTTGGTCGCGCGCTTCTCGTCCGTGACGAACACCACGCGCCACTTGGTGGCGCTCTCCAGCTCGAACCGTACCGGTACGCTGCGTCGCACCGCCTCCGCCTGCGCGAGGCGCACGCCGGACAGCACGCTTTCGGCCGCCGTGCGCACCTGCGTATTGGCGAGGAACTCGGCATACATCGGCACGGCGAGCATCGCGAGGAACGCGAAGATCGACAGGCCGATCAAAAGCTCGATCAGCGAGAAGCCCCGGGTCAAGGCGCGCCGCGTCATCCGCACGTGCCGTCCTTGCGCGTGACCCAGCAGTTGCCGCTGCCGGCCGACCAGCCGCGCGCGGTATCCACGCCCAGCGTCTTCTTGGCGTCGGCCTGGTCGATCGAATACTTGAACTGGTCCATGCCGCTGCCGCTGACGCCGTCGGCTTCCACCGTGTAGGTCGCCACGTCGACGCCGGAACATGACAGCGTGAACGCGTGCAGCTTGGCCGACGCCGCCGTCGCGAGGTCCGAGCACTTGGGTGCCGTGGCGTCGGCGTATGTGCGGCTGTCGAGGAACTTCTGCTCCATCCGCTGGCGCACGTCCGACAGCGCGGTGGTGGCTTCGATGATCTTCGAGCGCTGGATGTAACTGAAGTAACTGGGCAACGCGACGGCCGCGAGCACTGCGACGATCGCGCAGACGATCATCACCTCGATCAGCGTGAAACCGCGGTAGTGCAGGGTCCGGCCCATGGATGCTCCTTCGGGATGCTGGAATGCTAGAGAAAATGCCCCGCGTGCGGCAGCCGGTGCCGACCAGTGGTGCCTCGCGGGGAATGGACGGCGGCGCGGCTGTTGCGCACCGAACACACCCAAACAATCAACAGTTTAGCGCGAGAACCTGCGTTACGGGCAACGTGTGGACGTGGCTTCCACGCGGACGCGGCCCGTGCTGGCCAGCACAACGTGCAGCGCGTCCTGGCCGGACAGGCACAGCGTGAACGTTCCGATCTGCAGGGCGCCGGTGAGCGTTCGTGCATGGCCCCAGGTTGTATACGACACGAGATCGGCCACCGGCCGGTTGCCGCGGATCGTGACGCCGGCCGCGGACGGCGGCCGCACGCGGATCAGCACGCCATCCGCGCCGGGCTGGCCCGTGCGGCCCGGATCCTCGTAGACGATCCAGCCCGCCTCGAACCCGGCAGGTGCGCCGCAGCGTCGCTGGTCGACCGACTTGCAGACGTTGACCCGCGCATTGCGCTTGATGGCTTCGGACCGGGCGAGCATCAGCGTCTGCGCAAGGTCGTGCGCCTCGTTGCGCAGCCGGTAGGCGGCGAGGAACGAGCCATAGGCCGGCACGCCGAGCGCCACCAGCAACGACGCGATGGCAAGGCCGACCAGCGTTTCGCCCAACGTTGCGCCATGTTGGTGCGGCTTGCGGCCGGCCTCCGCCCGGCCGGCCGTACGCGCGACGCGGCCACGGCGGGCGGCAGGGAGCGCGATCGGCGCGCGTCGTGGCATGGCCTCTCCGGGACGGGGGAGGGACCATCGTCGGCCCGCCGCCGTGGCCTGTCGCTCGGCCGGGCGGACTAGGCCGAGCGGCCGATTGCAGCGGACCGCGCCGGCACGGGTCGCGGGAAGGCGATAATGACCGTCCCCCGCACGCCAACCCCCGACGCCGATGAACGCTCCCGACCGCCACGCCACCAAGCCCGCGTTCCGCTGGGACGACCCGCTGCTCCTCGAGGCCCAGCTGACCGAGGAGGAAAGGATGGTCGCCGCGACGGCGCGCGCTTACGCGGAGGACCGGCTGCTGCCGCGGGTGACGCAGGCGTTCCGCAACGAGACGGTGGATGCGAGCGTGTTCCCGGAAATGGGCCAGCTGGGCCTGCTCGGGCCGACGATCCCGCCCGAGTACGGCGGCGCGGGCCTCGGCTACGTCGCCTATGGGCTGATCGCGCGCGAGATCGAGCGCGTCGATTCCGGCTACCGGTCGATGATGAGCGTGCAGAGCTCGCTCGTCATGTTCCCGATCTACATGTACGGCACCGAAGCGCAGCGCAAGAAGTACCTGCCGAAGCTCGCGACCGGCGAGTGGATCGGCTGCTTCGGCCTCACCGAGCCCGACCACGGCTCGGACCCGGGCTCGATGGTCACGCGGGCGCGCAGCGTCGACGGCGGCTTCCGCCTGTCCGGCGCCAAGATGTGGATCTCCAACGCGCCGATCGCCGACGTCTTCGTCGTGTGGGCGAAGGCGGACGACGGCGTGATCCGCGGCTACATCCTCGAAAAGGGGATGGCAGGCCTCTCCGCGCCCAAGATCGAAGGAAAGTTCAGCCTGCGCACCTCGGTGACCGGCGAGATCGTCATGGACGACGTGTTCGTGCCGGCGGACAACCTGCTGCCCAACGTCCAGGGCCTCAAGGGCCCGATGGGCTGCCTCAACAGCGCGCGTTTCGGCATCGCCTGGGGCGCGCTCGGCGCCGCCGAATTCTGCTGGCACGCCGCACGCCAGTACGTGCTCGACCGCTCGCAGTTCGGCCGCCCGCTCGCCGCCAACCAGCTCGTGCAGAAGAAGCTCGCGGACATGCAGACCGAGATCACGCTCGGGCTGCAGGGCTGCCTGCGGCTCGGCCGCATGAAGGAGGAAGGCAGCGCCGCGCCGGAGATCACGTCGATCATGAAGCGCAACTCGTGCGGCAAGGCGCTCGAGATCGCGCGGACGGCCCGCGATATGCACGGCGGCAACGGCATCGTCGACGAGTTCCACGTGATCCGCCACGTGCTGAACCTCGAGACCGTCAACACGTACGAGGGGACGCACGACATCCACGCGCTGATCCTCGGCCGCGCGCAGACCGGCATCAGCGCGTTCTGACGGCGTGCTGCTGTACGACTACTTCCGCTCGTCGGCCGCGTACCGCGTCCGCATCGCGCTGAACCTGAAGGGCCTGGCGCCGGAGCGCGCGTTCGTCCACCTGCGGCGCGGCGCGCAGCGCGACGACGCCTACCTCGGCGTCAACCCCCACGGGCTCATCCCGGCGCTCGTGCTCGACGACGGCACGGTGCTGACGCAGTCGATGGCGATCATCGAATACCTGGACGAGACGCATCCGTCCCCGCCGCTGCTGCCGCGCGAGCCGGTCGCACGGGCACGTGTGCGTGCGCTCGCGCTGGCGGTCGTCGCGGATACCCATCCACTTGGCAACCTGCGTGTGTTGCAGCACCTCCAGGGCGCCGCAGGCTTCGACATGGAGCGCCGCGACGCCTGGTACGCGCATTGGATCGACGTGGGTCTGACGGGGCTGGAGGCCGACCTTGCGCGCGACGCCGCGCGCGGCCGCTTCTGCCACGGCGACACGCCGACGCTCGCCGACTGCTGCGTCGTGCCGCAGCTCGCCAACGCGCGGCGCGCGAAGCTCGACGTCGCGCGCTGGCCGGTGCTGGCGGCGATCGACGCGGCCTGCAACGAACTGCCCGCGTTCGCGGCCGCGGCGCCCGCGCGCCAGCCCGACGCCGAATGACCTGCCGTTTTCACCTTCCCCGAAAGCACCCATGAGCTATGTGATCACGAGCTGGGAACTGCCCAGCGTCCCCGTCGCCGGCACCACGCATCGCTTCCCGGTCCGCCACATCTATTGCGTCGGCCGCAACTACGCGGACCACGCGAAGGAGATGGGCGGCGACGCCAGCAAGGAGCCGCCGTTCTTCTTCTGCAAGCCGGGCGACGCGGTGCTGCCGGTGGAAGCGGGACAGCGCGGCCGCATGCACTACCCGCTCGCGACCGCGGACCTGCAGCACGAGATCGAGCTCGTCGCGGCGATCGGCCGCGCCGGGGCGAAACGGACCGCGGACAATGCGCTGGAGCTCGTCTGGGGCTATGCGACGGGCCTGGACATGACGCGCCGCGACCTGCAGATCGAGATGCGCGAGCGCAAGCGGCCGTGGGACATCGGCAAGGCGTTCGCGGAAGCCGCGCCGATCGCGACGATCCACCCGGTCAGCGAAGTGGGTCATCCGGGTACGGGCGTGATCGAACTCGACGTCAACGGCGCGCGGCGCCAGCACGGTGACCTCGGGCAGATGATCTGGGACGTGGCGCACACGATCGCGTTCCTGACGACGATGTACGAGCTCTTGCCCGGCGACCTCGTGTTCACCGGCACGCCCGCTGGCGTCGGCCCGGTCGTCGCGGGCGACCGGCTCGACGGCCGCATCGCGGGGCTCACGCCGCTTGGCGTCGACATCGTCGCGCATACGGCGAGCTGAGCGGGACGATGACGCCGGAAGCCATCGAGCGCGGCTACAACAACCGCCAGGCCGTTCCCGATTTCCAGCAGTGGTTCGACCGCTGGGCCCGCGAGTCGGCGGACGTACGTGCCGCGTGGCACCCGCAGCTCGACGTCCGCTTCGGGCCGGGCCCGAAGGAAACGCTCGACCTGTTCCTGCCCCGTGGCGCGGTCCACGGCACGCTGCTGTTCCTGCACGGCGGCTATTGGCGCTCGCTGGACAAGGCGGATCATTCGTTCGTCGCGCCCGCCTACCTGCAGCACGGGTACGCGGTGGCCGTCGCCAACTACGACCTCGCGCCGGCCGTTTCCATCGCCGCGATCGTCGACGAGGCGCGGCGCGCGCTGGCGTGGGTCTGGCGCCACGGGCCCGCCGCCGGCGCGAGCACGGAATGCGTCGCCGTGGCGGGACATTCGGCCGGCGGTCACCTCGCCGCGATGCTGATGGCGACGGACTGGTCGGGATACGACGTCCCCGTGCGCCCGCTGCACGGCGCGCTGACGCTGTCCGGCGTGCACGACCTGCGGCCGCTGGTGCAGGCCTCGATGAACGCGGACCTGAAGCTCGACGATGCCGCGGCCGCGGCCGTCTCGCCGGCGCTGCTCGCGCCGCGTGTCGACGCGCCGCTCGTCGTCGCCGCGGGTGCCGACGAGACAAGCGAGTTCCTGCGCCAGACCGAACTCCTCGCCGACGCGTGGGGGGCAGGCACGCGACCGTCGCCAATCCGCACGCTCGTCGTTCCGCGTCGCCACCACTTCAACGTGCTGAACGAGTTCGCGACCGCCGGCACGCCGCTGGCCGACGCAGCGCTCGCGCTGCTCGGCGACCGGCGCCCACGCAGCGTAAAATGAGCGTCGCAGTGCCTGTCCGCACGGCACGCCCCCCGCGCCGAACCCTTCCGCCGCCATGACGCTTGCCGCCACCACCACGATCATCGACGACCTGAAGGCGGGCCGCATCGTCGTGCTCGTCGATGACGAGGATCGCGAGAACGAGGGCGACCTCGTGTTCGCCGCCGACTTCGTGACGCCCGAGAAGGTCAACTTCCTCGCGCGCTACGGTCGCGGGCTGATCTGCATGCCGATCACCGCCGAGCACGCGCAACGGCTGCACCTCGCGCCGATGACGCCGCGCAACCGCTCGGTGCACGGCACCAACTTCACCGTCTCGATCGAGGCGGCGCACGGCATCGCGACCGGCATCTCGGCGGCGGACCGTGCGCACACGATCGCCGTCGCGTCGCGCGCGGATGCGAAGCCCGACGACATCGTGCAGCCGGGCCATGTGTTCCCGCTGATCGCGCAAGCAGGCGGCGTGCTGATGCGTGCCGGGCACACGGAGGCGTGCTGCGACCTCGCGCGCCTTGCGGGCCTGACGCCGGCCGCGGTGCTGTGCGAGATCATGAACGACGATGGCACGATGGCGCGGATGCCTGACCTCCAGCGCTTCGCGGCCGAGCACCAGCTCAACGTCGGCACGATCGCGGACCTGATCCAGTACCGGAGCCGCACGGAGACGCTCGTCGAGCGGATCGCCGAGCGACCGATCAACACGCAGGCAGGCGCGTTCCGGCTCGTCGTCTATCGCGACAAGCTGACCGACGCGACGCACCTCGCGCTCGTCCGCGGCCCCATCGCGCCTGACGCGGAGACGCTGGTGCGCGTGCACGAGCCGCTGTCGGTGATGGACCTGCTGGACGTGCAGGACGCGAGCCACTCGTGGTCGATTCCCGACGCGCTCGCGGCCATCGCCGACGCCGGGCGCGGCGTCGTCGTGCTGCTGCATCGCCCCGAGACGGCCGCGGAATTGCGCGAGCGCGCGGTGGCCGCGACGGCCCCGGCGCCGCCGAAGATGGACCTGCGCAACTACGGCATCGGCGCGCAGATCCTGCGCGACCTCAACGTCGGCCGCATGCGCCTGCTGGCCAAGCCGCGCAAGATGCCCAGCATGGCGGGCTTCGACCTCGAGGTGCTCGGGCACGTCGAGCATCCGCCGGCGCGCAGGACGTCCTGAGGCCCGCGCCCATGCCGATCAAACGACTTCCGGTGGCCACGCGCGGCGCTAGCCTGCGCGTCGGCATCGTGCAATCGCGGTTCAACGCGGGCATCGGCGACGGTCTGCTCGCCGGAGCGCTGCGCGCGCTCGGGGAGGCGGGTGTCGCCGACCACGACATTACTGTCGCGAGCGTGCCCGGCGCGCTGGAGACGCCGCTCGCGCTGCAGGCCTTCGCGCAGACCGGCGACTTCGACGCGCTGGTCGCGCTCGGCGCCGTGATCCGCGGCGAGACCTATCACTTCGAGATCGTCGCCAACGAGTCGGCACGCGGCGTGTCCGAGGTGGCGCTGCAGTTCGGCATCCCGGTGGGCAACGGCATCCTGACGTGCAACACGGACGCCGAGGCCGAGGCCCGGATGGACCAGAAGGGTTACGAGGCCGCGCAAGCGGCGATCGAGGTCGCCAACCTGCTGGACGTCATCGGCGATGGCTGAACCCGCCGCGGCCGCACCCGCGCGCGCCGGCCCGCGCGTGAGCCCGCGCCGCCGAGCGCGCGAGCTCGCGCTGCAGGGCCTGTACGCGCTGCAGCTCGCGCAGGCGTCGCCAGCCACTGTGCGCCAGCAGCTCGCGGAGGATCCCGCGTTCGACAAGGCGGACGGCACGTTCTTCGACGCGCTGTGGAAAGGCGTCACCGCGGAGGACGCGGCGCTGGTCGGTGGACTCGCGCCGCACCTCGACCGCGCGGCCGCCGAGCTGTCGCCGATCGAGCGCTCGATCCTCGTGATCGGTGCGTGGGAACTGGAGCACCGCCCGGAGACGCCGTACCGCGTCGTCATCAACGAGGCGGTCGAGCTCGCCAAGCGCTACGGCGGCATCGACGGCCACAAGTTCGTCAACGGCGTGCTCGACCGCCACGCGGCGTCGGTGCGCGCGGCGGAGGTGGCCGCGCGTTCACGCGCCGACCCGAAGGGCAAGCCAGCCACGCGCGCGCGATGAGCGGCCTCCCCGCGGGCGATGGGGAGTTCGCGCTGATCGAGCGCCACTTCACGCGGCGGTCGCGCTCGCCGGATGTCGTGCTCGGCGTCGGCGACGACGGCGCGATCGTGCGCCCCACGCCGGGCCACGAGACGGTGTACACCGTCGACATGCTCGTCGAAGGCCGCCATTTCCTGCCCGGCACGAACCCCGAGCGTCTCGGCCACAAGGCGCTTGCCGTCAATCTGTCGGACCTCGCGGCGATGGGCGCGACGCCACGCTTCGCGCTCGTCGCGGGCGCGCTGCCGGACGCGGATCCGCAGTGGCTCGCCGCGTTCGCGCGCGGGCTGTTCGCGCTCGCGGATGCCGAACACGTCGACGTGATCGGCGGCGACACGACGCGCGGACCGCGCAACCTGTGCCTGACGCTGATCGGCGAAGTCCCGGCAGGCGCGGCATTGACGCGCGCAGGCGCCCGGGACGGCGACGACGTCTGGGTGTCGGGGAGCCTCGGCGACGCGATGCTAGGGCTCGCCGTCCTGGAGGGCCGCACGCGGGTTGCATCGGCCGCGCTGGCCGCGCTCGTCGCGCGGCTCGAGGCGCCGACCCCTCGTGTCGCGCTGGGGACGGCCTTGCGCGGCATCGCGAGCGCTGCGATCGACGTGTCCGACGGCCTCGTCGGCGACCTGGGACACGTTGCGCAACGCAGTGGCGTACGGATCGGCGTCGACGTCGGCGCCATTCCGCGAGCGGCGGCACTCGACGCCAAGCTGGGTGGCAGCGAGCGCGCGCTCGCGTTGCAATGCCTGGTCGCCGGCGGCGACGACTACGAGCTCGCGTTCACGGCGCCTTCCGCGCTGCGGGCGGAGGTCGCGGCGCTCGCGGGCGTCGTCGGCGTACCGCTCACGCGGATCGGTGACGTCGAGGCGGGCAACGGCGTCGTGCTGCACGAGCACGGCGCGCCGCTTGCGGACGTGCCGCGCGCGTTCGACCACTTCGCGGGCTGACGGCGTGGTGCGCATCCCGCTGCCGCCACCGCGACCCGCGTTTCTCGTCGCGCATCCTGCGCATTTCATCGCCCTCGGGTTCGGCGCCGGGCTCGCGCCCGCCGTGCAGGGTACGTTCGGCACGCTGGTCGCGTTCCCGCTCGCGTGGCTGCTGTACGGCACGCCGCCTGGCGTGTACCTCGCCGTCACCGCGCTCGTGTTCGCCATCGGTGTCTGGGCGTCCGCGGTGACCGGGCGCGCGCTGGGCGTCGTCGACCACGGCAGCATCGTCATCGACGAGGTCGCCGCGTTCCTGCTCGTGCTGTTCTTCGCGCGCCACACATGGGCCATGCAGCTCGCGGCGTTCCTGCTGTTCCGGGTGTTCGACATCGTGAAGCCGCCACCGATCGGCGCCGTCGACGCGCGGCTGAAGAGCGGCTTCGGCGTGATGTTCGACGACATCCTGGCTGCGGCCTACGCGATCGCGGTGTTGCTGGTGCTCCAGCACGTGGTGCCATGGTGAGCGCCGACCTGCGGCGGGTCGAGGAGCTGGCGCTGGCCGTGACCGGCGTCGCGCGCACGCGTTTCTACGACGGCTGGATGCTGCGGCTCGCGCCGGGCCCGTCCAAGCGCGGGCGCAGTGTCAACGCGATCTACGGCGGCACGCTGCCTGTCGCTGCAAAGATCCGGCATTGCGAAGGCGTCTACGCGGAGGCGGGCCTGCCGGCGATCTTCCGGCTGACGCCGTTCGACGTGCCCGCGGACCTCGACACGGCACTGGCCGCCGCGGGCTACGTTGCGTTCGATGTGACCGACGTGCTCATCGCGTCGCTGACGGGCCGCGCGAGCGAAGCGGTGCGCGGTGCCGCCGTCGACGTCGCGACGCCCGGCCCGCCAGCCTTCATCGACGCCGTCGTCGCCGTCCGCGAAGGCGGCGCGCGCGAGCGCGACCTGCTGGCCGACCGGCTGGCGAACACGCCGGTGAATTGGCGCGGCTTCGTCGCGCGGCGGCACGGCGAGACGGTGGCCACGGGCCAGATCGCCTGGGAGTCGCGCGAGCTCGTCGGCGTGTTCGACGTGGCGACGGCCCGGCGCGCGCGCGGGCAGCGCATCGCGACGACGCTGTGCGCGGCGATGCTCGATGCGGCGTGGAGTGCCGGCGCGCGCGAGGCTTACCTGCAGGTCACGGTCGACAACCCGCCCGCGCAGGCGCTCTACCGCGCGCTCGGATTCCGTCCCGCGTATCGCTACCACTACCGTGCACGGCCGGGGGAGACGCGATGAGGCTGCGGGGCGACGCACCGTGAGCCCGTCGGCGCTGTCCGTCGCGGCATTGCTCGACGCGTTGCGCGCGCGAGGCTGGAGGTGTGCCACCGCCGAGTCGTGCACCGGCGGCCTGGTCGCCGCCGCGATCACCTCGGTCGCCGGCAGCTCCGACGTGTTCGATCGCGGCTTCGTCACGTATTCCAACGCCGCGAAGGTCGGGATGCTGGGCGTCGACGCCGCATTGATCATCGCGCACGGTGCGGTCTCGGAACCGGTCGCGCGGGCGATGGCGGACGGCGCGCTCGCGCACAGCGACGCGCACGTCGCTGTCGCGATCACCGGCATTGCCGGTCCGGGCGGGGCCGTGCCGGGCAAGCCGGTGGGCACCGTATGCTTCGGGCTCGCCATCCGCGGCCACGAGACGGTGGCGGAGACCGTACGGTGGCCGGGCGACCGCGCCGCGGTGCGCGCGGCCGCCGCGCTGCATGCGCTGGAACGGCTCGCCGCCGCGGCGGCGGAAACGTCATGAATTGCATTTTTATCAACGGGTTAGGTCATCGAATCGGTCGCATGCGGTCGGCCGAACGGATGACTTGCGTCGAACGATCGTTCTATGCGAAGATCGATCCGGATCGAATCAAGGGCGCGCGCCGCGCGACCCCAGCCCACGTTCAGGAGACCGCCCATGCCCCTCGACAACCCCATGGATGACCAGAAAGGCAAGGCGCTCGCCGCCGCGCTCGCGCAGATCGAAAAGCAGTTCGGCAAGGGCTCCATCATGAAGATGGGCGAGGCCCAGCAGCAGAACGACCTCCAGGTCGTGTCCACCGGCTCGCTGGGGCTCGACATCGCGCTGGGCGTCGGCGGCCTGCCGCGCGGCCGCGTCGTCGAGATCTACGGGCCGGAATCGTCGGGCAAGACCACGCTGTGCCTGCAGGTCGTGGCGCAGGTCCAGAAGGCCGGCGGCGTCGCGGCCTACATCGATGCCGAGAACGCGCTGGATCCCGTGTACGCCGGCAAGATCGGCGTCAACGTCGGTGACATGCTGATCTCGCAGCCGGATACCGGCGAGCAGGCACTCGAGATCGCCGACATGCTCGTGCGTTCGGGCGGCGTCGACATCATCGTCATCGACTCGGTCGCGGCGCTCGTGCCCAAGGCTGAAATCGAAGGCGAGATGGGCGACCAGCTGCCGGGCCTGCAGGCCCGGCTGATGAGCCAGGCGCTGCGCAAGCTCACCGGCAACATCAAGCGCGCCAACGTGCTCGTCATCTTCATCAACCAGATCCGGATGAAGATCGGCGTGATGTTCGGCAACCCTGAAACCACCACCGGCGGCAATGCGCTCAAGTTCTACGCCTCGGTGCGGCTGGACATCCGTCGCATCGGCGCCATCAAGAAGGCCGAGGAAGTGATCGGCAACGAGACGCGCGTCAAGGTCGTGAAGAACAAGGTCGCACCGCCGTTCCGCGAGGCACTGTTCGACATCCTGTACGGCGAAGGCATCTCGCGCGAAGGCGAGATCATCGAGCTCGGCGTCAACCACCGGATCATCGACAAGTCGGGTGCGTGGTACGCGTACAACGGCGAGAAGATCGGCCAGGGCAAGGACAACACGCGGGAATTCCTGCGCGAGCATCCGGACATGGCGGCCGAGATCGAAGCCAAGATCCGTGACGCCGTTGGCGTCCCGCAACCGGGACGCGTCAAGGGCAGCGCGACGGACGCAGGCGACGACGACAACTGACCGCGTCGCGCCGCAGCGATGACGTCACCTTCGATCGCCGGCGTCCGCGCCATCGCGTCCGCCATCCAGGGGCTCGACGACCGCGCGTTCGCCGCGCTGCTGGTGTGGTTCGATCGCTATGCCGAGGTGCGCTGGCAGGCGCCTGAGCACGCGGCAGCGCTGCAGGTCGCGGAGCCGCCCGGCGCCTACCAGCTTGCGCAGCGCAGCCCGTGAAGCCGGTGCGGCGTACGCCGAAGGGCCCGCCGCCGTCGGTCCGCGCACTTGCGTTGAGGATGCTCGCGCGGCGCGAATATCCCGCCGCGGAGTTGCGCGCGCGTCTCGTCGCACGCGGCGCGCCGGCTGCTGAGGTCGACGCCGAGCTGCAGGTGTTGCAGGCGGACGGATACCTGTCGGATGCGCGCTACGCCGCAATGAGGGTGGCCGGCATGGCGGGTCGCTATGCACGGCGTGCCATCGCTCATCGCTTGCGCGAGGACGGTGTTGGCGACGATGCGCGCGCAACGATGGAGGCGACGCTCGCCGCGGTCGACGACGCCGCCGATGCACGCGCGCTGCTGCTCCGTCGGTTCCCGGAGCCGGCGGGCGATGACCGCGAAAAGGCTCGCCAGGTCCGATTCCTGCAAAGCCGCGGCTACGCGCTCGCGCTGGTCCTGCGCATCCTCCGCGAGCGCGGCACCGCCGTCGACGACTAGTCCCGCGACCGGCCTCGCAAGCCGCGATCACGCCAGCGGCTCCCGCGATCGGCGCAAAAGCCGTATATTCGGCGGTTACCCAACCTTTTCGCAGCCGCTGATGGATGCCCGTCGTCTCGAACTCAATGCCCCCGACGTCATCGCCGAGACGATCGAAGGCGAAGTGATGGTCATGAACCTGCCCCAGGGCGTGTACTACAGCGTCACCGGGGCCGGATCGCTGGCGTGGCCGCTGCTTACCGCGCGCATCCCGGTGGGCGAGGCCGCATCGCGCGTCGCGGCTGCCTACGGGGCCGATGCCGCCCGCGTGCAGGCCGAGTGCGCCGCTTTCGTCGACCGGTTGCTCGCGGAAGGCCTCGTGCGGCCAGCCGCGACGGAGGGGGCAGGCGATCCGGAAGCCGTGGCGGCGGCGCCAGGCGACTACGCGGGCTTCGGTTTCGAGCGCTTCGACGACATGCAGGCGATGCTGACGATCGACCCGGTCCACGAAGTCGGCGATTTCGGCTGGCCCAAGGCTGCGCCCGACAAGCCGTGACGGTGGAGCACGACGCGCCGCTGCGCGACGCGCTGCGTGCGCTGGCTGTCCAGCTCGATGAGGCGGCGGGCGCACGCGATCCGCGCGACGCGACGCTCTATGCGATCGGCGGTGGCCGCGTGCGGCTTCACGGCGCGCATGGCCCGGCACTCGCGCGCCTGCTGGTCGCGCTCACGCCGTTGCGGCTGCCCGACGCTGGTTCCGATCCGGCCGAACTCGACCTGTTCCTCTGGGACGCAGCGCACGACGCGCCGGCACTGCCACGCTCGCCGCTGCTCGCGCGCGACGGCCTGCCCCCGTCCGGCCTGGGCGGCTACAGCGACGCGGGCCTCAACGCGTTCTTCCAGCCCGAAGCCGGCGCGCTGTCCATCTACGACGCGCGAAGCCGCCGCGCGCACTGGTGGCTGCGCGACGCCGCGACGGTCCCGTATTTCGAGCGCGCCGCCCCGTTCAAGCACATCCTGCAATGGTGGATCGCACAGCGCGGCGGCGCGCTGCTGCACAGCGCGGCAGTCGCGTCCTCGGCGCCGGGGACCGACCGCGGCGTGCTGGTCGCCGGTCCGAGCGGCAGCGGCAAGTCGTCGACGGCACTGGCCTGCCTCGCGCACGGCCTCGGATTCGTCAGCGACGACTACGTGATCGTCGACGGCGGCGAGCCGCCGCGCGTGCACATGGCCTATGGCACCGCGAAGGTCGTGCGCGCAAGCCTCGCGCGCTTCGCGCGGTTCGCGCCGCACTTCCGCAACCTGGAGCAGGCGGACGAGAAGCCGATGCTGTTCGTCCACGAGTTCGCCCCCGCGTCGGTGCGCACGTCGTTCGTACCGCGCGCGATCGTGCTGCCGCGCGTCGCGCATGCGCCGCGCACGACGTTCGCGCCGCTGGCGCCCGCGGCGATGCTGCGCGCGCTCGCGCCGAGCTCGCTGATGCTGTTCCCGTTGGCAGGCGCGCGCGCGTTCACGCGCATTGCGGCGCTGTGCCGGCGCACGCCTTGCCTGGTCGCGCACCTTGCAGACGACGCGGACGACGTCGCGGCGGCCTTCGCGCGCCTGATCGACGGCGATGGCGAGTTCGCCACGCACGAGGTGGCCGCGTGAACGGGATATCCGTCGTCGTGCCGGTCTACAACGGCGCCGCCTTCCTCGACGAGGCGCTCGCCAGCGTGGCGGCGCAGACGTTGGCGGCCGCCGAGATCGTCGTCGTCGACGACGGCTCGACCGACGGCAGCGCGGACGTGGCGGCCAGGCATGCCGGCGTGCGGATCGTGCAACAGGAAAACGCGGGCTGCGCGACGGCCCGCAACCGTGGTGTCGCCGAAGCGCGCCACCCGGTGATCGCGTTCCTCGATCACGACGACATCTGGCATCCCGAGCGACTCGCCCGTGCCAAGGCCGTGCTGGACGCGGATGCGACGTGCGGCTTCGTTGCGTGCGCGCAGCGCAACTTCCTGACGCCGGGCCTCGGCGAGCGCCCGGCGTGGGTAGCGCCGGCGATGCTCGAGCATCCGCAGCATGGCTTCGCCACGAATGCGCTGATGGTGCGCCGCGCGGTGTTCGATCTCGTCGGCACGTTCGACCGGGCGCGCGAGCCGATGGACGACTCCGACTGGCTTTGTCGCGCGCTCGACGCGGGCATCCGCTACGTGCACCTCGACGAGCCGCTCGTCCACCGGCGGATCCACGGCGGCAACCAGACAGGTGCGGTACGCGGCACGGCGGCGCACGGGGCGATGATGGCCGCCATCCTGCACGCGTCCCTCAAGCGCAGGCGCGCGGCAGGCGGGTCGCGGTGACCGGTCGCGTCGATGTCGTCGTCGCCGCGTACAACGCGGCGGCCTACCTGCACGAGGCGCTCGCCAGCGCCGTTGCGCAAGGTCCCGAGGTTGCGTCGCTGACCGTCGTCGACGACGCGTCCACCGACGCCACGCGGGACATCGCAAGTCGGTTCGGCGAGGCGGTGACGCTCGTGGCGCTCGCCGAGAACAGCGGCCCCCCGGTCGCGCGCAATCGCGGCGTCGCGTGCGGGCAGGCACCGTTCATCGCTTTCCTCGACGCCGATGACCGCTGGCGCCCGGCCAAGCTCGCCCGCCAGCTCGCGGCGCTGGATGCGGCGCCGGACGCTGCGTTCGCGTTGTGTGGCGCGGTGAATTTCGCAAGCCCCGAGCTGCCGGAGGCGGAGCGCGCCGCGCTTGCCGCGGTCAATCCGGAACGCGGCGAGTGGCTGACGAGTGCATTGGTCGTACGCCGTGCAGCATGGCAAACGATCGGAGCCTTTGCCGAGGATCTGCGGATCGGGGATTCGGTGGACTGGCTCGCGCGCGCGCGGGACTATCCGCATGTCGTCGTCGACGAGGTGCTCGTCGAGCGCCGGCTGCACCGTTCCAACCTCACGCGGCGCGAGAGCACGACGGCCGGCTACCTGCGCCTCGCCCACCGGCAGCTGCTCCGGCGCCGCGCCGGCGCCGTCCGATGAAGCGCTGGGCCTGGCAGCCCACGCCCCACGAGGAGAGGGTGCTCGCGGCGGCGCTCGGACCCGCGGACGACGCGGCGGCCGCCTACGCGCAGTGGCGTGCGGCGCAGGCCGTCACCGACATCGACGAGGGAACGCTGCGGCTCCTGCCGCTGCTGATGCGGCGCCAGGCGCTCTGGGCAGACGACGGGGAGGTTGCGACCGTCATCCGCGGCACGTACCGGCGCGCGTTCTTCCGCGGCCAGATGCTGCAGAAGCGCGCGGCACAGGCGCTCGCGTTGTTACGCGGCCGGGGCCTGGCGACGATGCTGCTGAAGGGCGGCGCGCTGCTCCCGTACTACGACGGCAACGTCGCGCTGCGGCCGATGAACGACTTCGACGTGCTCGTCCATTACGGCGACGCGCAGGCGGCCATCGACGTGCTCGTCGACGCGGGCTGGACCCCGGCGTTTCCCAGGCCGGCGCGCCTGCCGGAGGTCTATCACGGCGCGTGCTTCACGTCCGCGGACGGCCTGGACTTCGACTTGCACTGGCAGCCGCTGCCGTCCGCGCCGATCGCCGCCGACGACTGGAGTTGGACGGCCGCGCAGTCCGCCGTGCTCGACGGCGAGCCGACGGCGACGCCGTGCGCGGCAGACCTGCTGACGATCGTCTGCGCGCACGCGGTGCCGTGGATGCCCACGTCGCCGGTGCGGTGGGTCGCCGATGCGTTGCTCATCGCGGGCGACGGCAGGGCGATCGACTGGGAACGCGTCTATGAAAGCGCGCGCACGTGGCACGTTGCGGCGCCGGTCGGCGACATGCTCGCGTATCTCGCGACGCGCTGGTCCGTCGACGTCCCTGCCGCGCTGTTGCGCGGGCTCGCGTGCGTGCCGACGACGGCGATCGACCGCGCCGCGTACCAGGGTTTGGGGCGCGCGCCGGACCTTGCCGGCTACGTTGCCAGGCCGTGGCGGCGCTATCGCGTCCGCGCACGCGACCGCTCGGCGCTCGCGGCGCTCCCCGGCTTTGTCGAGTACCTGCAGATCACGCTGGGGTGCGAGCGGGCGACGCAACTGCCTGCCGAGGCGTTGCGCCGGATCTTCCGCTTTCGCCAGCGGCGCCGGGGCGCCGCGACTGCCTGACTGGCCGCCGCGGTCAGTCGCCGGCCTAGTGCTCGCCCGCGCCCGTCGCGGGCGCGATGCCGAAGCCCGATTCCGTCGCCTGCCCGGCGCCGTCGGCGTCCGGCGCACGTCCCGCCAGCATCACGCGCGTCGCGCGCCGCAACGCGTCGCCGTTGACCCGCTCGACGACGTGGCGGGCGTTGCGCGCCAGCGATCCCGCGAGCGCGGGGTCGTCGCGCAGCGCCGTCGCGCACGCGACGAATTCGCGCGCGCTGTCGCACAGCAGCGCGGAGTGGCCCTGCGTCAGGTAGTCGGCAAAACCGCCGCGGCGCCCGCAGATCAACGGCACGCCGGCGGCCATCGCTTCGAATACCACCCGGCCGAACGCCTCGAACCACGTATCCGCGGTCCGATAGACGAACGCGTCGAGGCTGCGCAGGAAGTCGAGCGGCGGCTCGGCGCCCGCCGGGAGCAGTTCGATGCCCGGTACCCCGGTGAGCTCGTCGGCGAGGCACGTGGCGCCCATCAGCCGTACGCGCACGCCCTGGGCCGCGAGCTCGCGCCACAGCGCCGGGTCGTCCGCATGGTGCTTGGAGCGGTGGTCGCGCGAGTAGCGGCCCACGGTGAACGGTCGCGCAGCAGGCACCACCGGGGCCGCGAACGGAAAGCGCGCCACGTCGATCGGGCTTTCCAGCACCGGCCCGACGCCGTTATGGCGCTTGCGCAGCGCGTGCGATGTGTAGACGACTTCCGCCGTGCAACCCGACGTCGCGATACGCGCGAGGTTGTCGCGCAGCCAGCGCGGCTGGTCCGTGTTGAAGATGACGACGACGCGCGCAGGCTCGGCAAAGCGGATCCAGCGGCCCACGCTGAAATAGGTCCCGACGAACACCAGCGTGCCACCGCGGGGAAACTGCAGCAACCACGGGTTGAGCACCCGGGCCCCCGATTCGCGGACCAGCGCAGGCGACGCGTTGGGCGCGCACCAGACCGTCGCCGGGGCCTGCGCTGCGACGAGCCGGGCCGTCTCGATCGTCCGCCGTTCAGACCCGCCCCAGCGATTGCGCAGCGGGTTGATCAGGTGGACTTGAGCCGGGTTACGGGTCATCGATTGCGGCGGCACGCGCGAATTGTCACCTCCGGCAGCGCGGCGGACGCGCCGTTGGCGTGAAGTCTTGCAAACCTTCACACTCCGAAATTGTACGCGTGCACAGCTGGAGCGGACGCACGGCTTCGGGCGGTACAATGCAAGTTTATGATTTCGCGCCCCAAACGGGCAGAAGAGCTGCCGCAATGACCGCCACCGTCAACGAGATCCGCCGCCGGTTCCTGGACTTCTTCGTCGCCAACGGGCACACGGAGGTCCCGAGCTCGTCTCTGGTGCCGGCCAACGATCCGACGCTGCTGTTCGTCAACTCGGGCATGGTCCAGTTCAAGGACGTGTTCCTGGGGCAGGACAAGCGGCCGTACACGCGGGCGACTACGGCGCAGCGCTCGCTGCGGGCGGGGGGCAAGCACAACGACCTCGAGAACGTCGGCTACACCGCGCGTCACCACACGTTCTTCGAGATGCTCGGCAACTTCAGCTTCGGCGACTATTTCAAGCGCGACGCGATCCACTTCGCGTGGAAGCTGCTGACCGAGGTCTACGGTCTCCCCAAGGAGAAGCTGTGGACGACCGTGTACTTCGAGGACGACGAGGCCTTCGACATCTGGACGCAGGAGATCGGGGTGCCGGTCGAACGGTGCATCCGCATCGGCGACAACAAGGGCGCGCGCTATGCGTCCGACAACTTCTGGCAGATGGCGGACACCGGTCCCTGCGGCCCGTGCTCGGAGATCTTCTACGACCACGGCCCGCACGTGTGGGGCGGCCCGCCCGGGTCGCCGGAGCAGGATGGCGACCGCTACATCGAGATCTGGAACCTCGTGTTCATGCAGTTCGACCGCCAGAAGGCGGCGGACGGTTCGTTCACGATGACGAAGCTGCCCAAGCCCTGCGTCGACACGGGCATGGGCATCGAGCGGCTCGCCGCGGTGCTGCAAGGCGTGCACTCGAACTACGAGATCGACCTGTTCCAGGACCTGATCCGCGCCGCCGTGCGCGAGACCGGGGCGCAGGACCTGCTGTCGCCGAGCTTGCGCGTGATCGCCGACCACATACGCGCGTGCGCGTTCCTGGTCGTCGACGGCGTGATCCCGGGCAACGAAGGCCGCGGCTACGTGCTGCGCCGGATCATCCGCCGCGCGATCCGCCACGGCTACCAGCTCGGGCAGAAGAAGCCGTTCTTCTACAGGCTCGTCGAGGACCTCGACCGCCAGATGGGCGGCGCGTACCCGGAGCTGACGCGCGACAAGGCGCGCGTCGCCGACGTGCTGAAGGCCGAAGAAGAGCGCTTCGGCGAGACAATCGACCACGGGATGAAGATCCTGGAGGACGCCCTCGGCAAGCTGAAGGTCGCCCATGGCAAGGTGCTCGACGGCCTCACGGCGTTCACGCTGTACGACACCTACGGCTTCCCCTATGACCTCACGGCCGACGTCTGCCGCGAGCGCGACGTCACCGTCGACGAGGCCGCGTTCGAGAAGGCGATGGACGCGCAGCGCACGCGGGCGCGCGCCGCGTCGCAGTTCAAGATGGGCGACACGCTGGCCTACGAAGGCCCGAAGACCACGTTCGACGGCTACGAGACGCTGGCCGAGGATGCGAAGGTGGTTGCGCTGTACAAGGGCGGCGTCAAGGTCGACCGCCTCGCCACCGGCGATGCGGGCGTCGTCGTGCTGGACCGCACGCCGTTCTACGCGGAGTCCGGTGGCCAGGTCGGCGATCGCGGCGAGCTGAGCGCAGAAGGCGCGTGCCTGACGCTGTTCGCCGTCGCCGACACGCAGAAGATCCAGGCGGATGTCTTCGGCCACGTTGGCGAGGTGAAGACTGGCGAGCTGACCCCGGGGATGACGCTCACGGCACGCGTCGACGCGGAAGCGCGCGGGCGCACGGTGCGCAACCACTCGGCGACGCACCTGATGCACAAGGCGCTGCGCGTAGTGCTGGGTGGGCACGTCCAGCAGAAGGGCTCGCTCGTCGACCCGGACAAGACGCGCTTCGACTTTGCGCACCACGCCCCGCTGACCGACGACGAGATCCAGCGCGTCGAGGCGATCGTCAACGCGGAGGTGCTCGACAACCATCCGACCCATGCGCGCGTGATGCCGATCGCGGACGCGCAGAAGCTCGGCGCGATGATGCTGTTCGGCGAGAAGTATGGCGACAGCGTGCGCGTGCTGGACATCGGCAGCTCGCGCGAGCTGTGCGGCGGCACCCACGTCGGCCGCACCGGTGACATCGGACTCTTCAAGATCGTCAACGAAGGCGGTGTCGCGGCGGGCATCCGTCGGGTCGAGGCCGTCACCGGCAAGGGCGCGCTGGCGTACGTCCAGGCCCAGGAGCAGAAGCTGAACGCGGCGGCGGCGACGCTGAAGGCGCCGGTGGCCGAGATCGATGCGCGGATCGCGCAACTGATGGAGCAGGCGAAGGCGACCGAGCGCGAGCTCGCGCGGCTGAAGGCGAAGGCGGCCGCGTCGGCCGGCGACGACCTCGCGGGCAGTGCCGCCGACGTCAAGGGAGCGAAGGTCGTCGCGGCCGCGCTCGACAACGCCGACGCGAAGGCGTTGCGCGAAACGGTCGACAAGCTGAAGGACAAGCTCAAGAGCGCCGCGATCGTGCTCGGCACGGTCGCCGACGGCAAGGTCACGCTGATCGCCGGCGTCACGCCGGACCTCGTCGCCCGGGTCAAGGCCGGCGAACTCGTCAACCACGTCGCGCAAATGGTCGGCGGCAAGGGGGGCGGGCGGGCGGACCTCGCGCAGGCGGGTGGCAGCGACGCCGCCGCGCTGCCGGGTGCGCTGGGCAGCGTACGCGCCTGGGTCGAGCAACGGCTGTAGGCGCGCGGCGATCCAGCCCGTCGCCCGCGATGACGCCGCAGTTCCTGTCCGACAACAACGCCGGCATTTGCCCGGAAGCGTTCGCGGCCCTCACGGCCGCGAACACCGGCCATGCGATCGGCTATGGCGACGACGAATGGACGCCGCGCGCCGCCGACGCGGTGCGCCGCGTGTTCGACTGCGACGCACCGGTCTACTTCGTCTTCAGCGGCACGTCCGCGAACGCGCTGGCGCTGGCGCAGCTCGCGCGCAGCACGGACGCCGTCATCGCGCACGACTTCTCGCACGTCAACGTCGACGAGTGCGGCGCGCCGGAGTTCTACAGTGGTGGGGCGAAGCTGCTGACGCTGGACACGCCGCACGCCAAGCTGACGCCCGCGTCGCTGGCGCCGCGGCTGGTGGTCCACGGCGTGCATGCATCGCGGCCGCGCGTGCTGGCGCTGACGCAGGCCACCGAGCTCGGCACCGTCTACACGCCGGACGAGCTCTGCGCGCTCTGCGCTGCGGCGCACGCCGCGGGACTGCGCGTCTACGTCGACGGCTCCCGCTTCGCCAACGCGGTCGCCCACCTGGACTGCGCGCCGGCGGACATCGCGCACCGTGCCGGCGTCGACGTGATGACGTTCGGCGGCACCAAGAACGGCCTGCCGTCCGGCGAGGCGCTGATCTTCTTCGACGCGTCGCTCGCCGACGAGTTCGAGCGACGCCGCAAGCAGGCCGGCCAGCTCGCGTCCAAGATGCGCTTCATCGCGGCGCCGTGGACCGGCGTGCTGGCGGACGGCGCGTGGCTCCGGCACGCGGCACACGCCAACGCGATGGCGCAAAAGCTCGCGGCAGCGCTGGCGGATGTCCCGGGTGCGCAGTTCATGGCACCCACCGAAGCCAACGGCGTGTTCGTCCACCTGCCCAAGCCGGTGATCGCGGGCCTCAAAGAGCGCGGCTGGCAGTTCTACGTATTCGTCGGCGATACCGGTTGCCGCTTCATGTGCGCATGGGACACGCCGGCGGACGCCGTCGACCGCCTGTGCGCGGACGTCGTCGCGCTGGCCCGCGCCGCCTGACGCCAACACCACGAGGAGTCGCTGCATGGCCCTGCGCAAGGATGCCACCGTCGAATTGGCCAACGCGCGCAGCGCGGGCCGCCTGCCCGAGTTGATGGGCTTCCGCGTGACGCGGCTCGAGGACGGACGCCTCGACGCCGAGATCGCGATCCGGCCGGAGCTCCTTGCGCCGAACGGGTTCCTGCATGCGGCGACCGTCGTCGCGCTCGCCGACACCGCGTGCGGCTACGCGTGCATGATGCACCTGCCCGACGAGATGGCATCGTTCACGACGATCGAGCTCAAGAGCAATTTCCTCGGGACGGCGCGCGAAGGTGTCATCGCGGCCGTCGCGCGGCCGGCACATCTCGGCTCGACGACGCAGGTGTGGGATGCGGTCGTGCGGCGCGCGGCCGACGACCGCACGATAGCGCTGTTCCGGTGCACGCAGATGCTGTTGCGCCCGCGCTGAGCGGCCCCCGCGTCAGCCGAGAAAGCCCAGGTTCGACGTCGGGAAGCGGCCGACGTTCGGGAAGATCGCCGCGATGTCGCCGGCCCCGACCCCGAACCATGCGGCCAGTGTGGCAAGGTACGTGTCGGTCGACGTCGTCGGCAAGAGGCGTCCCTGGCCGACGTCGACGCTCTGCCCGGACGCGGGGTCGACCAGCGCCAACGCGTTGCTGCGGATGCCCGCCACCGGCATCGACCCATACAGGGTCGCTCCGCGGACGGCGCCACCGACGACGAGATGGTGATTCCCCCAGCCGTGATCCGAGCCGCTGCCGTTCGACGTGTACGTACGCCCGAACTCCGACGCGGTGAACGCCGTGACGCTTTGCGCAACGCCGAGCTCCACGGTCTTGCGGTAGAAGGCGCCGAGCCCCGCGTCGAGTTGCGCGAGCAGCGTCCCCTGCTGCGTCGACTCGCTGCCGTGCGTGTCGAAGCCGTCCAGCATGACGAAGAAAAGCTGCCGGCGGACGCCCAGCTGCGCTCGGGCGGCGATGAGGCAGGCGACGAGGCGCAACTGGTCGGCCAGCGCGTTGTCCGCGCCCGGGCTCCCATCACTGCCCGTGCCCGGGAAATCGGCACGCAGGCTGCCGACCGCGGACAGCGCTGATCCCACGACGCCCGCGATGTCCGACGACCGGGCGACGATGTCGCCATACGCGTCCTCGAGCACGTTGAAGCGCGGCACGACGATGCGGCTTTCGAACAACGCCTGCGGGCTCTGCGGGCCCGTCATCGAATCGCGGTACGCGCGCAGCGGCATCGGGCCGGCAGCACCGAGCTGGTAGGGCTGTGCCGCGGCAAGCGATGCCACCATCCACGGGTTCGTGCCGGCGAGCGACACCGACATCGGCATCGTCGCCGGGCCGTTGAGCGTCGTCAGGCGGTCGGCGATGCGGCCGCCCCAGCCCGTTGAGAACGGTGCGGCCGGATTGCCGCTTTGCCAATGCCCCTGCATGTCCGAATGCGAGAACAGGTTCGGGGGCAGCGGCACCGTTCCTCCGCTGTACTGGGCGAGTGACGTCGGCGCCATCAGCACGCCCGTGTTCGCGACGACCGCGACGCTCCTGTCCCCGTTGAACATCGATTGCAGGTTGGCAAGCGCCGGATGGAACGCATACGTCCGTCCGCCAGCATTCGTCGGCGTGATGGGCAGCAGCTGGTCCGGCGCGACGGCGGCAGCGCCGCGGAACGTCGCGTACGCGGACCACTCGCTGCCCCCCGTGGGGATCACCAGGTTGTGGCCGTCGTTGCCGCCCTGCAGGAAGATGCAGACGAGCGCCTTGTAGTCGGTGGCTGCGCCCGGACCGCTGGCAGCCGCCGCGGCGGCGCGGGCCAATGCGGGCATCGCGCCCAGTGCGGCGACGAGGCCGGTCGAGCGGAGGAACGTGCGCCGCGTGACGCGTGCGGGAAGGTGGGCCATCTCATTTCTCCACGAGGCCGTCCGGCGTGTTCATGATCAGCCACATCGCCGTGTAGAAGCGTTCGAGCCGGTCGCCGTCGGAGTTGATCGGAATGGTCGCAAGCGTTGCCGCGAGCTGATCCTTGAACACCGGGTCGAGCATGCCCTCGGCCATGACCAGGTCGAGCTCGGCGACGAGCTTCACGGGCTGGTCGGCGAGCGCCGTGTAGTAGCTGTAGTCAGGCTTGATCCACGGCGAGTCGGGCGCATTGGCCCCGTAGGCGCCCCATCCGTGCAGGATCGACCACTTGGAGAAGTCGGTGTAGCGGGCCACCGAATCGGTGGTCTCGATCTCGAGCTCCGGGGCCACGACGCCGTTCTGGGCCAGCGCCGGTGTCGGCGAGTACGTGGGCGAGTAGAAGTTGAACACCGACGGCGCGCGGAGCACGTCCTGGTTGAGGTAGATGCTGTTGGACAGGTCCCAGACCGTGTAGCGGCCCTCCGCGTTCTGCGGGCGCGCGTTGAATGCGCGATGCGCCTGCACGAAACGCCACACCGGCTCGCGGACCCGCCCCCACGTCGGGCGTTGCACCGAGGCGAGGTCGGTGGCCTCGGGATCGAGCAGGATCGCGCGGACGACGGCGCGCATGTCGCCGCGCACGCCGCTGCCGTTGTTGTTGAACGCGGCCGCGACGCGGGACACGTACGCGGGGCTCGGGTTGCTCGTCACCAGCCGCTGGATGAGCTGGCGGCCGATGAAGGGCCCGACGTTGGGATGATTGAAGATGTTGTTGATCGCCGCGTCGAGGTCCTGCATCGGCGTCTGGTTCGCAGGCAACGTCGCGCTCACCGCCTTCGGGTACGCGAGCAATTGCTTCTTGGCCTGGTCATGCGGCGGGCCGGGCAGGGTCGTGACGCCATCGGCCGACAGGTAGGTCGTCATCCATGCCTGCATCGGCTGGCCGTACGCCTTGCACGCCGCGACGAGGTTGCGCGTCGGGTCCGGCGGCGAAGCGCGGTCATACGTCACCGGCCACTTCCACTGCCACGGCTGCGTGAAATCCTGGCCTGCCAGCGTCCATCCGGAGAATGCGCGGGCGAACGACTGCACGGTCGCCTGCGTGTACGTCGGGATGGCGACGCCGTGCCGGTCGAGCATCGGCGTGCCGTCCTGATTCAGCATCACCGTGCCGATCGAGAACAGCTGCAGCACCTCGCGCGCATAGTTCTCGTTGGGCATCTGCCCCGACACCGGGTCGGCCTTGGCGCTGCCCCACAGGTTCAGGTAGTCCGCCATCGCGGGGTTCAGCGTCACCGCCTTCAGGAGGTCGCGGTAGTTGCCGAACGCGTTGGCCGCAAGCACGTCGGCATACGTCGACGCGGCGCAGGCCATCCAGTCGGCGGTCGTGTTCTCGCGGGAGATCACGAGGATCTGGGACAACGCGTACGTCACCCGCTGCCGCAGCTGGTCCGGACCTTCGAAGTACTGCTTCCAGATCGCCTCGCTGTTCAGGATGCGCTGCGCGCCGCCGGCCATCGGGTATTGCGCCACCGTCGCCATCAGCCGCGGATAGACGTAGTCGTTGAAGGAGGAACGGGGCATGGCGAACTGGCGGTCGAGCCACGCCGCGGGTCCGCTCGTACCCAGGCTGACGATATCCGCGCGCGTGGCGCCGAATGTCGCGTGCGCCAGGAAGCGCGCAGCGTCGCGATAGCGGTACAACCCCGGTTCCACCGGGACCGGCTGATCGCCCGGCATGCCGAACGCCACGGTCGCGAGCACCGCAGGGGCAGGCGTGCCGCCGCTCGCGGCGATCCAGGTGCCGTGGCGGAACACGACGAAGTCGGCGCGGCCATCGCCATCGACGTCGAAGGCCATGGGCACGTCGCCTTTCGCGCCGAACGAGACCGTGCGCTGCACGCTGCCGTCGCGGCTGCTGTTGATCAGCCAGGTACCATCGCGAAACACCGCGAGGTCCGGCGTGCCGTTGCCGTCGAAATCGGCGATGACGGGCAGATCGCCCGCGCGGCCGAAATGATAGGTCTGCACCGTGTGCCCGCTCGTATCGCCGACGAGCCACGTCCCGGCACGGAAGATGATCGGCTGCGCCTTGCCGGTGCCCATGAGGTCCGCAAGCAGCGGCACGTCGCCTGGCGAACCGCCGAACGAGAACGTGACGTCGGCCAGCCCGTCCATGTTTTCGTCGACGAGCCAGATGCCGGCCCGATAGATGACCAGGTCCGAGATGCCGTCGCCGTTGACGTCGCCCGCAAGCGCGCGATCCGTCGACCCGTTGCCCATCGGCACGCTGATGCCGATGCTGCCGCTTCCGTTGGCATCCAGCAGGAAGCGTCCGGTCGACGGCCGCCATACGCCGACGTTCAGCGCGAACGCGTGGCAGGCATAGAGGAACAATGCGGCGCAAACGAGCAGCGTGCCCGCGTAGCGGAGGCCCGCGGACGGCCTGCGGATCGGGAACACCGCGGACTGCCCGCGCGCGGTGGCGGCGTCGCGATGTCGCGCCGCAGTCGATACAGGTTGGCGTGCCATGGTCCGATTTCCGTGCGTGATGCACGGCTATCGGCATGGCCCGGCGAATCTTGAGGCGATGCAGCACGCGGCCGCTCGCCGGCGGCTGGCGTGGTGCTCAGGGTGAAGGGTGCGCCGGGCGGCGCGGCCGCCCGGGGTGGGCCGCCGCGCCGGTCAGGCGGCGACGGGACGCGTGACGAGCGAGACGAATTCGTCGCGCGTGGCTTGCGATTCGCGGAATGCGCCCAGCAGCGACGAGGTGACCATGACCGAATTCTGCTTCTCGACGCCGCGCATCATCATGCACAGGTGCCGGGCCTCGATCATGACGCCCACGCCCGTGGCGCCGATGTTGTCCATGACAGCTTGCGAGATCTGCTCGCCGAGGCGTTCCTGCAACTGCAGCCGGCGGGCGTACATGTCCACGATGCGTGCGAGCTTGCTGACGCCGAACACCTTGCCCGTCGGGATGTACCCGATGTGGCAGCGCCCGAAGAACGGCAGCAGGTGGTGCTCGCACAGGCTGTAGACCTCGATGTTCTTCACGATGACCATGCTGTTCGTCTGCTGCGTGAAGATCGCGTCGTTGATGACGGCCTTGAGGTCGGTCCGGTTGCCGGACGTCAGGAACGCCAGCGACTTGGCGACCCGGTCGGGCGTCTTCAGCAGCCCCTCGCGTGTCGGGTCTTCGCCGAGCTCGGTCAGCAGTTCGCGGGTGAGGGAAGCCAGGCGTTCGAGGTTGGGCGGCATGGCGCGCGTTCAGCGTCGTGGAAAAGGGAAAGTATAGGCCAGCCCAGGGCTCGGTCTTTCGTAGCATGGCGCACCTTCGCCCGCGTACGCGACGATGTGCGACGGGCGCCGTCCCGGCGCGCGCGGGAACGTTCCGACGATGGTGCTGCGCCTTACGCTGGTGGCATTCGCCTGCGGCACGCTCGCGGTGCAGTTCATGGGCGCGCTGCTGCCGTGGCCGGCCGTCGCGGCGGCCGCGGTGGTGGGCACGTGGTGCGCGCAGGTCGCGATGCGCCGTGGCGGTCGGCGGGCTGCGGCGTGCGGCATCGCCGCTGCGCTTCTTGCAGGCGCCGTACTGGCCACTGCGCGCGCGCACGTCCGGCTGGAGGATGCGTTGCCGCGTGCGCTGGAAGGCGTGCCGCTGACCGTTACCGGCACCGTCGATGGGATGCCGACGCGTGTCGCCGACGGCGCGCGTTTCGTGCTGCGCGTGGAGTCGGTGGTCCCTCCCTCGCGCATCCCGGGGCGGCTCGCGCTTGGCTGGTATCCGCCGCAGCCGTCCCCGGTGGCAACGGGGGCGGAGACGGCCGCGCTGACGATGCCGCGCGCGGGCGAACGCTGGCGCCTCGCGGTCACGCTCAAGCGTCCGCACGGCGTGCTCAACTTCGGCGGCTTCGACATCGAGGCATGGCTGTTCGAGCGTGGTCTGCGCGCCACCGGCGCGGTCCGCCCCGGCGCGTCCAACGTGCGGCTCGCAGGATGGGCAGGCGACCCGCGCGATCTCGTCGACGTCGTGCGCGAGCATGTGCGCGATCGGCTCGTCGCGGCGCTCGGCGAGCGACGCTACGCCGGCGTCGTCGTCGCGCTCGCCATCGGCGACCAGGCGGCGATCCCGGAAGCGCAGTGGCGCGTGTTCAACGCCACCGGCGTTGCCCACCTGATCAGCATCTCGGGTCTCCACATCACCGTGTTCGCCACGCTCGTGGGCGGCTTCGCCTGGCGCATCGTCCGTCGCATGCCGGCGCTCACGCGGCGCGTCCCGGCGCGGCGCGTGGCGGCGGCGGTAGGGCTTGCAGCC
>JAFEDG010000059.1 GCA_018241745.1 Pseudomonadota bacterium | reverse complement strand
TCGTCCGTCGGCGGGTACAGCCCGAGGATCGAGCGGCCCTTCCTGACTTCCTCGGTAACGAAGTCCTCGAACAGCGTCATCTCGAGCGCCTCGGCTGCGATCTCGTCGGCGAGTTGCGCGGGAATCACGACGACGCCTTCACCGTCGCCGACGATCACGTCGCGGGGGAACACCGGCGCGTCGCCGCAACCGACCGGCACGTCGATGTCGATGGCCTGGTGCACGGTGAGGTTCGTCGGCGCCGCCGGTCGCGCATGATAGGCGGGGAAGTCGAGCGCCGCGATCTCCGGCGAATCGCGGAAGCCGCCGTCGGTGACGATGCCCGCACAGCCGCGCACCATCATCCGCGTGACGAGGATCGAGCCCGCCGACGCGGCGCGTGCATCCTTGCGGCTGTCGATGACCATCACTGCACCGGGCGGGCATTCCTCGACCGCCTTGCGCTGCGGATGCGCGCGGTCGCGGAACACGGACAGCGGGTTGAGGTCCTCGCGCGCCGGGATATAGCGCAGCGTGTACGCCTCGCCGACCATCGCGCGCGGCCTCGCCGACAGCGGACGCACGCCCTGGATGAACTGGTTCCGCAAACCCCGCTTGAACAGCGCCGTCGTGAGCGTCGCGACGCTCACTTTCGCGAGGGCGGAGCGCGTGGTGGAGGAAAGCGCCATCGTCAGAAGATGTCCGGCTCGCGCACCGGCGCGCCGAAGCTCGTCTCGAGGAAATCGAAGTCGCAGCCGTCATCGGCCTGCAGCATGTGGCGCGCGGCCAGGAAGCCGTACCCACGCTCGTAGCGCGGCGGCGGCGGCGTCCATGCGGCGCGCCGGCGCGCAAGCTCCGCATCGTCGACGTGCAGGTGGATGCTGCGCTTCGGCACGTCGACGCTGATCAGGTCGCCCGCCTGCACCAGCGCGAGCGGGCCGCCGATGAAAGCCTCGGGCGCGACGTGCAGCACACAGCCGCCGTAGCTCGTCCCGCTCATCCGCGCGTCGGACAGCCGCAGCATGTCGCGCACGCCGGCCTTCAGCAGTTTCTTCGGGATCGGCAGCATGCCCCACTCCGGCATGCCGGGGCCGCCCAGCGGGCCCGCGTTGCGCAGCACCAGCACGTGGTCTGCCGTGACGTCGAGGTCGTCGCGCTCGACGGCGGCCTTCATCGACGCGTAGTCGTCGAACACCAGCGCGGGGCCGGTGTGCTGCAGGAGCCGCGGCTCGCAGGCGGACGGCTTGATCACGCAGCCGTCGGGCGCGAGGTTGCCACGCAGCACCGCGAGCGCACCCTCCGCGTAGATCGGGTTGGCGAGCGGGCGGATCACGTCGTCGTCGTAGACCTCGGCGCCCGCGATGTTGTCGCCGAGCGTACGGCCGTTGACCGTCATCGCGCCGCCGTCCAGGTGCTCGCGCATCCGCGCCAACATCCCCAGCGCGCCGCCTGCGTAGAAGAAATCCTCCATCAGGTAGGTCGACCCGCTGGGGCGGATGTTGGCGATCACGGGTACTACGCGCGATGCGCGGTCGAAGTCGTCCAGCGTCACGTCGACGCCCGCCCGGCGCGCGATGGCGATCACGTGGATGATCGCGTTGGTCGAGCAGCCCATTGCCATCGCGGCCGCGATCGCGTTGCGAAACGAGCGCGCGTCGAGCACCTTGGCGGGCGTCAGGTCCTCCCACACCATGTCGACGATCCGGCGACCGCTCTCGGTCATCATCCGGATGTGACCCGAGTCGGCCGCGGGAATCGACGAGGCCCCGGGCAACGACATCCCGAGCGCATCGGTAATCGTCATCATCGTGGCGGCGGTGCCCATCGTCATGCACGTGCCGTAGCTGCGGTTGACGCCGCCTTCGATGCCCGTCCACGCCTCATCGCTGATGTTGCCCGCGCGCCGCTCGTCCCAGAACTTCCAGATGTCGCTGCCGGAGCCGAGCGTGCGACCCTTCCAGTGGCCCCGCAGCTGCGGCCCCGCAGGCGCGTAGATGCACGGCAGTCCCGCGCTGATCGCGCCCATCAGCAACGCGGGTGTCGTCTTGTCGCAGCCGCCCATCAGCACCGCGCCGTCGACCGGGTGGCTGCGCAACAGCTCTTCGGTCTCCATCGCGAGCAGGTTGCGATACAGCATCGTCGTCGGCTTGACCATCACCTCGGACAGCGACAGCGCGGGCAGCTCCATCGGCAAGCCGCCCGCCTGCAGGACGCCTCGCTTCACGTCGTGCACCCGCTCCTTGAAGTGCGAGTGGCACTGGTTCATGTCGGACCATGTGTTGAGGATGGCGACGATGGGCCGGTCGACCCAGTCGACCGGGTCGTAGCCCATCTGCATCATTCGCGAGCGATGGCCGGCCGCGCGCAGGCTGTCCTCGGCAAACCAGCGCGCGCTGCGGAGATCGGAAGGTTTCCTGCGGGCCATGGGCTTCCCCGGGTGACGGTGACGCCCGATGGTAATGAAGCCGGTTGCCGCAATGCAAAAGGCCCGCATGTGCGGGCCTTTGCGGGAGGCGGCAGCGCCGCCCGAAGCCCGTTACTTGAGCTTCGTTTCCTTGTACTCGACGTGCTTGCGGGCGACGGGATCGAACTTCTTGATCACCATCTTCTCCGGCATCGTCTTCTTGTTCTTGCTGGTCGTGTAGAAGTGGCCGGTGCCGGCCGTCGACTCGAGCTTGATCTTTTCGCGCATGGGGGTCTCCTGGTGGCGTCAGCGCGTCAGATGCGCTCGCCCTTGGCGCGCAGGTCGGCCAGCACGGCGTCGATGCCGTTCTTGTCGATCGTGCGCAGCGCATTGGTCGTAAGGCGCAGGCTCACCCAGCGGTTCTCGCTCTCGACCCAGAACCGGCGGTTCTGCAGGTTGGGAAGGAAGCGGCGACGCGTCTTGTTGTTCGCGTGCGAAACGTTGTGGCCGACCATCGGGGCCTTGCCGGTTACTTGACACACTCGAGCCATGGCTCGCTCCTGAACGTGGTGGCGGACCCGCACGAGGCAGGTCGGTGGGATCGCATGCCGCCCGCGGATCGAATGACCCGGGAAGCGGGAAAGCCCTTGATTATGCCTGAAATATGGGTCAGCCGCAACTTCCGGCGCCAAGCGCGCGTAGCGGGCCCGGCGGACTGCGCGTGTCGCCCGATCCGGCGGTAGACTTGCGCGGCCGGCGCGTCGCGGTGGACGCGGGACGTCGGCATCGCCACCCAGTCGCCCCGCCGCCCCATTACCCATGAAATCCACGCGCTCTTGACCGGACCGCGCACGCAGAGCCGTACTGCCGCGAAGGGCACCACGGCCCCGGATACCGTGGTTACCCGCATCCGGGCTGCGGCCTGGTCGGGAAGCCACCCGACCGCGATCGCACTTGCCACGGAGGCCCTGGAGACTCCCCGCCTCGGCGCACCGAAGCGCGTCCACCTGCTGGACCTGCGCGCCGAGAGCCACATCGCCGTCGGTGACCTGGAAGCCGCGCGCGCTGACGGCCGCGCCATGCTTGCGGCCGCCACCACGGTGAACGCGGTCCGCGCCGGGGCCGGCCTCGCGGCGGCGGCCCGCGCCCGCCTGGCGCTCGTCGACATGCGCGCCGGCCGGATGGAAGCCGCCCTGCGCGAAGCCCGCAAAGCGGTCGCCGCAGCGCAGCGGTCCCGGGACGACGTCGTGACGGCCCGGGCGCTGCTGACGCTGGCGGAGGCCGAGTTCCGGAATGTCCGGCATGCGCGTGCGGCGGAGCCGGCGCGGGAAGCCGCCCGCCTGTACGCGGAGGTCGGCGACCGTGTTGGCGAAGGCCGCGCGCTCTGGTGCGAAGCGGTGGCGTTGAGCGGCATCGACGACGTGGCCAACGCCCGCGAACGCGGGGAACGTGCGCTGGCGATCGCCCGCGAGACGGGCGACCTGTTCGGCGCCGGCAATGCGCTCAACACGTTGCACAACGTCCAGTCCGACATCAACGACCGGATCCGCACGATGCGCCAGGCGCTCGATGCGTTCGAGGCCGCGGGCTACGTCGAGCGTGCGGCCACCGCGCTGTTCAACCTCGCCGGCGATTACACGTCGCTGGGTCTTGCCCGCCGCGCGCTGCGCGCGGCCGAGCGCGGGCTCGCGCTGCTGGAATCCCGGCAACAGGCGATGACGGGCTTCCTGCTGTCGGTAATCGTCGACTGCAACGTGCGGCTGCGCCGCGTCGACGCGGCAGGCTCCGCGTTGGCAACGTTCCAGCGCTACGTCGAAGCGATGCCGCAGCGCCTGCTCGACGACGACGTGGAGCAGCTGTCCGCGATGCTCGCGCTGGTCCGCGGCGATGCCCGCGCCGCGATCCGGCACGCCAAGGCTTACGTCGCGCGCTGCGAGCATTTCGGCAATCCCGTGCGGTCGGCGGATGCCCACGCGCTGCTGGCGGAGGCGTTGCTCGCAGGAGGCAACCCTCGCGCGGCGCTGGCCGCGGCGCGGCGCGGTGTCGCTGCGATCGAATCCGTTGGCCAGAAGGTCGGCGACTTCCAGTCCCGGGCCGCGTGGCCCCTCGCGACCTGCGCGACCGCACTCGCGGCCAATGGCCGGGCCGACGAGGCGCGCGCGATGCAGGATCGCGCCTACGCAGCCCTGCTGGCGGATGTCGTGTCGTTGCGTGACGAAGGCCTGCGGCGCAATTACTTCAACAAGCAGGCCGAGTTCCGCCCGCTGATCATGGCCATCGCGGCGCGCGCGCTGGCCGACCGCAAGTCGCGCCCACCAAGCTTGCCGCACCTCGCGTCCGGCGTCGATGCGCGGGCGCCGTTCGAGCGCCTCGTCGAGGCCGGCATGCGCCTCAACGCGCTGCGCACGCGTGCCGAGATCCATGATTTCCTGGTCGACGAGGCGACGGAATTGTCGGGTGCCGAGCGCGTCCTCGTCGTCGCCGAAGCGAACGGCGTAACGACGCTGGTCGGCAGCGAGACGCCTGTCGGCGATGACGCTGCCGCGCTCTTCGCTGCTGGGCGGGCGTTGTTTGATCGCGTGCGGGAAACCCGCGCGCCGTTGCTCGAGTTCACGCCTGCGCGCGGCAACGCGCTTGCGCAGCGCTCGCGGATCGTCGTGCCGCTGATCGCGCAGCAGGACATGCTCGGCTACGTCTATGCCGACATCGACGGCGCGTTTGGCCGCTTCCACGACGGCGACCGCGACCTGCTGGCGATGCTCGCGAGCCAGGGTGCCATCGCGCTCGCCAACGCGCAGTGGTCCGAGGGCCTGGAGCAGAAGGTGGCCGCGCGCACGAACGAGCTGCGCGCCACCACCGCGCAGGCCGAGCAGCGTGCGAGCGAACTCGCGCTGATCAACAGCATCCAGCAGGGGATCGCGTCGGCACTGGACTTCCAGGGCATCGTCGACTTGGTCGGCGACAAGCTGCGCGAGGTGCTGGGCGTCGGCCATCTCGCGATCAATTGGTTCGAGCCCGTCACTGGCATGATCCACAACCTGTACGTGTGCCAGCACCACGTGCGACTCTCGCTCGCGCCGAACAAGCCGATGCGCGGTGGCGCATGGGAAATCGTGCGTGCGTCGCGCCAGCCGCTGTTCATCGCGGATCAGGCGCAGGAAAATTTCACGACGCAGCCGGGTTCGCAGACGTCGATGTCGGAAGTCGTCGTTCCCATCCAGGGTGCGGGCGGACAGGTGCTCGGGCTCCTCGGCATCGAGTCGTTCGATCGCGTCTACCGGCCAGGCGATTCCGAGGTGAGGCTGCTGCAGACGGTCGCGTCGAGCATGGGCGTCGCGCTGGAGAACGCGCGCAACTTCGACGCGACACAACGGCTGCTCGCCGAGACCGCGCAACGCAACGCCGAGCTCGCGATCATCAACAGCGTGCAACGCGCCGTGGCGGGCGAACTCACGATGCAGGGCGTGTACGACGCGGTCGGCGATCGCATCCGCGAAGTGTTCGGCCACGCGAGCTTCGGCATCCGCATCTTCGACCGCGAGCGCGGCGTGTCGTACTTTCCCTATGCGTACGGCCCCCGCAAGCGCGTCGAGATCCCGCCGCAGCCGCTGACCGACAAGGGGTTTGCCGCAGAGGTCGTGCGGACCGGAAAGACGCTGGTCATCAGCGAGAACCTCGCCGCGCGGATGGCGGAATCCGGGTCCTACCTGCTGTCCGCCGAACTGGCGGTCCCGAAGACGCAGGTCATGGTGCCGCTGACGATCGGCGGCCAGGTACGCGGCCTGCTGCAGCTCAGCGACGACGAGAAGGAGCACGCGTTCAGCGCCGACGACGTGCGCCTGCTGGAGACGCTGGCAGCGACGATGGCGATCTCGCTCGAGAACGCGCGGCTCTTCGACGAGACGCAGCGGCTGCTCGCCGAAACCGAGCGGCGCAACGCCGAGCTTTCGATCATCAACGAGATCCAGCGCGGCGTGTCGGCGGCGCTGGACTTCCAGGCGATCGTCGACACCGTCGGCGACCGGCTGCGCAGCGTGTTCGACGTCGATAATGCCCTTGTCGCCATCATGGACGACAGCCGGCGGGAGATGGAGCTCGTCTACATCGTCGAGCACGGCGCGCGCCTGCCGGCCCAGCGGATTGCCTTGCGCGACACCCCGGCTCATCGGGCCCTGGCGGAAGGCCGGACGCTCGTGGTGAACCGTCCCTCCGAATACAACCCGCTCGGCATGATTACCGTGCCGGGCACGGATTCTCCCGTGTCCGGCGTGTACGTGCCGATCATGGTGGGCGGCACGCAGTTCGGCAACGTCGCCCTCGAGAACTTCGAGCGCGAAAGCGCGTTCGACGCCGATGCCGTGCGCCTGCTGGAAACGATCGTCGGTGCGATGGGCGTCGCGCTGTCCAACGCGCGGTCGTATGCCGAGACCCAGCGCCTGCTGCAGGAGGCCGAGGAGCGCAACGCCCAGCTCGCGGTCATCACCAGCGTGCAGAAGGGCATGGTGGCCAACCTCGAGTTCCAGGCCATCGTCGACCTCGTCGGCGACGAGTTGCGGCGGTTGTTCGACAGCCGTGACGTCGGGATCATCTGGTTCGACCCCGCGACGCAGATGACCCACCCGCTGTACATCTACGAGCACGGAACGCGTTTGCATCTGGCGCCACGCCCGACCGGGCGCATGTCACTCGCGACGCAGCTCGTGGAGCGCGGTGAAATCGTCGTCGCCGGCGATCTCGCCGAGCAGGAGCGGCTGGGAATGTACCTGGTGCCCGGCACCGATCGCGCACGGTCGGTGGTCATGGTCCCGGTGATGATCGGCGGCGTGTGCCGCGCGCAGATCCAGCTCGAGAACTTCGAGCGCGACCACGCGTTCGACGCGCAGGCGGTCAGCGTGCTGGCGACCATCGCCGCGTCGATGGCGGTAGCCCTCGAGAACGCGCGGAACTTCGACGAGACCCAGCGGCTGCTCAAGGAAACCGAGCAACGCAACGCCGAGCTCGCCGTCATCAACGAGATCCAGCGCGGGATGTCGGCGGAACTGGATTTCCGCACGATCGTCGACCTCGTCGGCGACAAGCTGCGCGACGTGCTGAAGACAGGCGAGATCGGCATCCGGTGGCTCGACTACGAGCACCGGACGGTCCATCACCTGTACGAGTTCGAGCATGGGGTGCGCCTCAGCCTGCCGCCGCATTCGCCAGGCGACAACTGGGAACGCTTGGCTGCGCGGCGGGACGTGCGGGTGCGCAACACGCAGGCCGAGATGGCGGTGCTGGGCGCGCTGCCCGGCACCGAGCTGGGTAAGAGCGGTGCGGACGTGCCGATCATCGCCGGCGACCGCATGCTCGGCTCGATCGTGGTCGAGGATTACGAGCGGGAGTACGCGTTCAGCGACGCGGATATCCGGCTGCTGACGACCGTTGGCTCGGCGATGGGCGCGGCGCTGGAGAATGCGCGGCTGTTCGACGAGACGCAGCGCTTGCTGAAGGAAACCGAGCAGCGCGCCGCCGAACTCGGGCTCATCAACAGCATCCAGCAGGGCATCGCGTCCAACCTGGATTTCGACGGCATCGTGAATCTCGTCGGCGACAAGCTGCGAGACGTGCTGCACACCGGCGAAATCGGCATCCGGTGGCTCGATTACGAGCGTCGCGAAGTCCGGTACCTGTACGAGTACGAGCACGGCACCCGGCTCGATTTCCCGCCGCAGAAGGTGGGCGATTGGGATGCCTATGTGCAGCGCCGCAGCGTCCAGCTGCGCCGCGACGCCGCGGCCATGGCCGACGTCCCGATCATCCCCGGCACGGACCGCGCCCTGTGCAACATCATGGTCCCGATGGTGGCGGGCGACCGGCTCATCGGCTCGATCGTCGTTGAGAACTACGAGCGCGAGAACGCGTTCAGCGAATCCGATATCCGGCTCCTCACGACCGTCGCGGCCAGCATGGGCGTCGCGTTGGAAAACGCGCGGCTGTTCGGCGAGACGCAGCGGCTGCTGACCGAAACGGAGCAACGCGCCGCGGAGCTCGGCGTGATCAACAGCATCCAGCAGGGTGTCGCGGCCGAACTCGACTTCCAGGCGATCGTCGACCTGGTCGGCGACAAGTTGCGCCAGGTGTTCAGGACTGGCGACATGATGATCGGCTGGTATGACGCTGCCGCCGACAGCGTCCAGATACCGTACTGTTACGAGCACGGCGAGCGCCGCCACATCAAGCCCTTTGCGCCAACGGTGGCATTCCGCAGGATGCAGCGCGAGGGAAAGCCGATCGTCTGCAACACGCCGGCCGACTACGCGCCTGCCGGGCTCATGATCATCGAAGGTACCGACCACAGCCGGTCATCGGTGCTGGTGCCGATGCTGGGCGCCGA
>JAFEDG010000058.1 GCA_018241745.1 Pseudomonadota bacterium | reverse complement strand
GGCGCGCGCCGATCCTCACCGGCACCGGCGTGCTCACGGAAGCATTGCTTGCGCGCGTCGCGTTCAAGCTGACGCGCGCGCAGCAGAAGGTGTGGCGCGAAATCGCGCACGACCTGAAGCGGGGGCAGCCGATGCAGCGGCTGCTGCAAGGCGACGTCGGCGCGGGCAAGACCGTCGTCGCGGCGCTGGCCGCGCTGCAGGCGATCGAGAGCGGCAAGCTCGTCGCGTTCATGGCGCCCACCGAGCTGCTCGCCGAACAGCACTATCGCAAGCTCGCGGCGTGGCTCGAAGGCCTGCCGGTGCGCGTCGCGTGGCTGTCGGGCTCGCTACCGGCCAAGGAGCGGCGATCGGCGCGCGAGGCCATCGCGTCGGGAGCTGCACAACTGGCCGTCGGCACGCACGCGCTGTTCCAGGACGAAGTCGCGATGCCCGAACTGGGCCTCGCCATCATCGACGAGCAGCATCGGTTTGGCGTCGCGCAGCGCCTCGCATTGCGCGGCAAGAGCCTCGCCGATGCGCATCAGCTGATGATGAGCGCGACGCCCATCCCGCGCACGCTGGCGATGTCGTTCTACGCCGACCTCGACGTCTCCGTCATCGACGAGTTGCCGCCCGGCCGCACGCCGGTGGCGACGCGGCTCGTGAGCCAGAAGCGGCGCGCCGAGATCGTCGCGCACGTCGGCAAGCGCTGCGCCGAAGGCGGGCAGGCGTATTGGGTATGCCCGCTGATCGAGGAAAGCGAGAAGCTCGAGCTGCAGACCGCGGTCGCACTGCATGCCGAACTCACTGCGGCGTATGGCGACACGCTGAAGGTGGGCCTGCTGCACGGGCGCATGAGGCCGGCTGAGAAGGCGGCGACGATGGACGCGTTCATCCGCGGCGAGATCGCGGTGCTCGTTGCGACGACGGTCATCGAAGTCGGTGTCGACGTGCCCAACGCGGCGACGATGGTCATCGAGCACGCGGAGCGCTTCGGCCTTGCGCAGTTGCACCAGCTCCGCGGCCGCGTCGGCCGCGGAGCGCGCGAAAGCCAGTGCATCCTGCTGTTCGAGGAGCCGCTGGGCGAGACCGCGAAGGAGCGGCTGCGCGTGATCTACGAAAGCAACGACGGCTTCGAGATCGCGCGGCGCGACCTCCTGATCCGCGGCCCCGGCGAAATCCTGGGCTCACGCCAGTCCGGCGTTCCGTTGTTGCGTTTCGCGGACCTCGACCGCGATGCGGCGATGATCGACGAGGCGCGCGAAGCCGCCGAGGTGTTGCTGCGCGCCGACCCGGCCGCAGCCGACGCGCATCTTGCGCGCTGGCTGGGCGGCAAGGCGGAGTTCGTCCGGGCCTAGCGGAGTCGCGACAGCGCGCGTCAGTGGAACGACGTCGCGTTGAGCCGGTCCAGCTTGGCGGCGTAGATCGCGCGCTCACCGCGCGTCGTGCTGTTCTGCAACGCCACCGCCATGTGCTCGCGCGCTTGCGCGACATCCCCCAGGTTCAGGTAGGCAAGGGCGAGCCACGCCTGCGTCTCGTGATAGTACGGATCGCGCCGCGCCTCCTTCTCGAACAGGTCGCGCGCGGCGCGGTAGTCGTGGCTGCGCATCGCGGCGATCCCCTTGTTCAGATAGAAGAACGGTTCGTCCTGGCCGATATGGGCGATTTGGGCGTCGAGCGCACTCGCGAGCTGCTGCTTGCCTTCCGCGCGATAGACGAGCGCCAGGTTGGACATCACCAGCGTGTTGTCGTGCTCGCGCTCCATCGCGTAGCGCAGCGCATCCTCGGCTTGTGCCAGGTTGTCATGCTTCCGATAGATGACGCCGAGCGTGTTGTACGAGCTCAGGAAGTCCGGGTCCTTGGCAATGGCCGCGCGCGCCCACCAGTAGGCGTTGTTGACGTCCCCGGCGGCCAGCGACTCCGCCGCGCGATTGTTCATGTACATCGCGATGATCGTATCCTCGTCGATGACGACGGCGCGCATGCGGACCAGGTCACGCTGTGCGATGAAGTCGACGGTGAGCGGCGCAACGCGCTCGTCGATCGCAAACTGCCCGTACTTGGGCGGATTGAGCGTGACGTTCACGTGCAGGCTCGCGAAGTACATGTCGCCTGCCCGGCTCCAGTATTCGTCGCTCAGCACGCGTTGGTACTGGATTGGCACGCCGAGCTTCTTGGCAAGCGCCGCTGTCAGGATCACGAGCGACAGGCAGTTGCCCTGGCGCGCGGCGAACGTTTCCGCCGCCGTCCGCGTCTTCTCCGCGTCGTAGTCCAGCTTCAGCTCGTCGTGCGAGTAGAGCAGCGCGATCAGGCCACGGGCCGGGCCGTTGACGTGCAGCGGGTAGTCCATGTCCTGCACGTACTTCTGCATCGCGGGGCTCAACGTGAACACGTCATCGCCGGTGATGCGCGTCGTGGGCGCCGCGAACAGGTCGTCGTGGAACAGCGAGGCCGAGGGCGCCGGAGGCGGGGTGGTGGCGCAACCCGCGAGCAGCAGCGCTGCGACGAAGATCGATGCGCGAAGCATGGGCGACTCCTTGCCGGACGGGCCGGTCAGGCCAGTATCGCGCGGGCGGAGGGGGACCGCAACTGGGCGGGGCGGCGTGCGGGGTAGGGACCTCGCCGCGTCTACTTAACCCGCATAGCCCCACTTCTTCTTCATGGCGCTGACTTCGGCATCCATTGCGATATCCCCTGCATCAGCCTCCGCTATTGCCGCATCCAGCTTTTGAAGTTGGGGGATGCGCCAGGCACGATCTTCCTCCGCATGCGCCTTGTCACCGCGCGGCGTGGAGGTGCCCGTCAGCTCAGCGCCTGAGTCGAGGCTGGATTCGAGCCCGGTCGAGACGGGAAGCCGCGCGGATTTGTTCTTGGGTGCCGACATCAGCGTTCTAAAGGAGTAATCGCGCACCGAAATCTTAGCGCTAGTATGCTGGATCATGAAAGCGGCGCGCTTCATATTCGCCTTGCTTCGAGCAGGCTTGCTTGCACTGACGCTGCTGGCAAGCCAACCGGGCATCGGCGCCAACACGTTGCATGGGCGCGTCATCGCGGTCGCAGACGGCGACACGATCACCGTACTCGACGCCCAGAAGCACCAATGGCGCATCCGGCTCGCCGCCATCGACGCGCCCGAGCACGGGCAGGCGTACGGCACCGCTTCGCGCCAGGCATTGGCCGCACGCGTGTTCCGTCGCGACGTCACTGTCCTGTGGGCGCACTACGACCGCTACGATCGCATCGTCGGCAAGGTCATGGTCGACGGCACCGACGCCAACCTCGCGCAGGTGGCCGACGGCATGGCGTGGCACTACAGGCAGTACGCGCGCGAGCAGTCGGCGGGGGACCGGCACGCGTATGCGACGGCGGAGGCGTGGGCGCGGAAGCGGGGGATCGGGTTATGGGCGGATGCGCATCCGGTTGCGCCTTGGAAGTTTCGGCACGAGTAGTGGACTGCGCGATTTGGTCGATTGTTACCCTGATGGACGACGCCTTTGTTGTCCCAAATCAAGGCCCAAGGGTCGATTTCCCGCCCCTTGGGGCGTAAAATGCGGCCCTGACGCCCCATAACGGGGCTTCGCCGGCTCCCCATGACCGTCTTCACCCTTGGCCTGAACCACACCACCGCGCCGCTCGACGTGCGCGAGAAGGTGGCGTTCGCGCCGGAATCGGTGGGCGACGCGCTGCGCGCGCTCACGCGCGCCAAGGCGGTCAAGGAAGCGGCGATCCTGTCCACCTGCAACCGCACCGAGGTCTACTTCCACGGTGGCGCGCCGGAGCACGTGGCCAGCTGGCTCAACGAGGCGCACGGCCTGCCGCGCGACACGCTGACGCCGCACCTGTATACGTTCGGCAACGAGAAGGCGGTGACGCACGCGTTCCGCGTGGCGTCGGGCCTGGACTCGATGGTGCTGGGCGAGCCGCAGATCCTGGGCCAGATGAAGCAGGCGGTGCGCTCGGCCGAAGCTGCGGGTTCGCTGGGCCTGGTGCTCAATCGGCTGTTCCAGCGCACGTTCGCGGTGGCCAAGGACGTGCGGACGAACACGGACATCGGCACGGCGTCCATCTCGATGGCAGCGGCATCGGTGAAGTTGGCGGAGCGCATCTTCCCGTCGCTCGGCGACCAGCGGCTGCTGTTGATCGGAGCGGGCGAGATGATCGAGCTCGCGGCCACGCACTTCGCGGCGCGGCGCCCCAAGTCGATCACCATCGCCAATCGCACGCTGGAGCGCGGCCGTACGCTGGCCGATCGCTTTGCGGCCGACGCGATCACGCTGAACGAGATGCCGGAGCGCCTGGCGCAGTTCGACATCATCGTCACGTGCACGGCCAGCTCGCTGCCGATCCTGGGCAAGGGGCTGCTCGAGCGCGTCGTGAAGCAGCGCCGGCACGCGCCCGTGTTCATCGTCGACCTGGCAGTGCCGCGCGACGTGGAGCCGGAAGCGGGCAGCCTGGACGACGTGTTCCTCTATTCGGTGGACGACCTGTCGGCCATCGTGAAGGACAACCTGCAGATCCGGCGCGATTCGGTGGAGCAGGCCGAGGCGATGATCGCGGCGCAGGCGGATCACTTCCTGCGTTGGCTCGATGGTCGCGCGGTGGTGCCCACGATCACGGCGTTGCACGGTCATCACGACGAGCTGCGTGCTACCGAGCTGGATCGCGCGCGCAAGCTGCTCGCCAATGGCACGTCGCCGGAAGCGGCGCTCGAAGCACTCGCGCGTGGCCTCACGAGCAAGCTGCTGCACGCACCGCTGGCGGCGCTCAATCAAGCCGGCGACGCGGAACGCGCCGAGCTGATGGCGCTGTTCCAGCGCATCTACCGGCTGCCGGACGAACCGTCCGAGCCGCCGCGCGAGCTTTAGCGGCGCAATCTCTTCCGGCGCTCGCGGGCGGTCCACGTCCGTGGCACAGCGCCTCGCATCCTGTGCGGATGTCCAACGCCGCCGCGCCGCGGCGGTTTTGATCCCGACGAATGCAGCGAATCCCCGCGCTTCGCACCAAAAGAAATAGGGTCGGACCCTATTTCGGCCACCACCAGAATAAATTGGGTCGGACCTGTGAAACCATCGCTCCGCATCAAGCTGGACCAGCTGGACGCGCGCCTTGCCGAAGTCGACGCGCTGCTCGCAGCCCCCGAGACGGGCAACGATCCCGAGCGCCTGCGCGCGCTGTCCAAGGAGCGCGCGGACATCGACCCGGTGGTCGCGCTCTACAACGACTTCCGCGGTGCGGAGCGCGACATCGCGGCCGCCGACGAGCTGGCGCGCGACGCATCGATGCGCGAGTTCGCGGATGAAGAACGCGACGCAGCCCGCGCGCGGATGGAGGCACTGACGCTCGACCTGCAGGCGGCGCTGCTGCCCAAGGACGAAGCCGACGCGCGCAACGTGTTCCTGGAAATCCGCGCAGGCACCGGCGGAGAGGAGTCGGCGCTGTTCGCGGCCAACCTGTTCCGCATGTACACGCGCTATGCGGAGCGTCAACGGTGGAAGGTGGAGCTGGTATCGGAATCGGCCAGCGACCTGGGCGGCTACAAGGAAGTGATCGCGCGCATCGTGGGCACCGGCGTGTACTCGAAGCTCAAGTTCGAGTCGGGCGGCCATCGCGTGCAGCGCGTGCCGGAGACGGAAGCGCAAGGGCGCATCCACACGTCCGCGTGCACGGTGGCGGTGATCCCGGAAGCGGACCCGATCGCCGACATCACGATCAACCCGGCGGACCTGCGCATCGACACGTTCCGCGCGTCGGGCGCCGGTGGCCAGCACATCAACAAGACGGACAGCGCGGTGCGCATCACGCACCTGCCGACGGGGTTGGTCGTCGAATGCCAGGACGATCGCTCGCAGCATCGCAATCGCGCATCGGCGATGGCGGTGCTGGCGTCGCGGCTGCTCGACAAGGAGCGCTCCGAGCGCCAGAGCAAGGAGGCGGCGCATCGCAAGTCGCTGATCGGCTCGGGCGACCGCAGCGAGCGCATCCGCACGTACAACTTCCCGCAGGGCCGCGTCACCGACCACCGGATCAACCTGACGCTGTACAAGATCGATTCGATCATGGACGGCGACCTGGACGAGATCGTCACCGCGCTCGTGCAGGAGTTCCAGGCGGAGCAGCTGGCGGCGCTGGCGGGCGACGAGTGAAGACTCCCAAGCCGTGGATGAAGACGCCGCGCATCGCGTTGCGCCAGTTCACGCGTGCGGATGCGGGCGACATCGCGTACCTCGACTCCGATCCGCGCGTGATGCGCTATATCAACGGCGGCAAGCCGTCGACGCCGGCCGAGGTGGCGGCAACGATGTCGCGCGTGGGCCGCAACTACTGGCTGTACCCGGGCCTCGGCACATGGCGCGCGGAACTGCGCGATAACGGCGCCTTCATCGGCTGGTTCTCGCTCAAGTACATCCCGCGCACGCCGGACATCGAGGTGGGCTATCGACTGGTGCACGAGGCATGGGGCCGCGGCCTCGCCACGGAAGGCGCGTCGGCGTTGGTGCGCTATGGCTTCGAGACGCTGGAGCTCGAGCGGATCATCGGCATCACGCACGCGGGCAATCGCGCCTCGCAGAACGTGCTGATGAAGGTGGGCCTGGTGCCGAACGGCTGGGCGCACTACTACGACCAGCGCGTGCGGCTGTACGTGGGCACGCGCAAGCCGGCGTGAACGCGCCCACGGTCCGCGCGGCGCTCGCGCAAAGCGGGCTCGTGCCGGTGGATGCGCAGGTGCTGCTCGCGCATGTCGTGGGACAGAACCGCGCGTGGTTGATCGCGCACGCGGGCGATGCGCTGACGTCCACGCAGGCGCACGACTTCTTCGCGCTGGCCAAGCGGCGACGCGATGGCGAACCGGTCGCGTATCTCGTCGGCGTGCGGGAATTCCACGGGGTGTCGCTGCAGGTGACACCTGACGTGCTGATCCCGCGGCCGGAGACGGAGACGCTGGTGGAGTGCGCGCTGGCGGCGATGCAGCGCAGCGACCCGGTCTCGGTGCTGGACCTCGGCACGGGCTCGGGCGCGATTGCACTGGCCATCGCGGCTGCACGTCCCGACGCCATCATCGTGGCGACGGACCGTTCCGCCAAGGCGCTCGCCGTCGCGCGTGCCAACGCCGCACGCCTGAATCTCGGCAACGTCACTTGCGTGGAGTCCGACTGGTATTCAGCGCTGTCGGGCCGCACGTTCGACGTGATCGTCTCCAACCCGCCGTACATCGCGGGCGGCGATTCGCATCTGGCGGAAGGCGATTTGCGTTTCGAGCCGCAGGACGCGCTGACGCCCGGCGGCGACGGCCTCTCGGCGTTGCGACGCATCGTCCACGACGCGCCGCGCCACCTTGCGCCTGGTGGCTGGCTGGGCGTCGAGCATGGCTACGACCAGAGCGAGGCCGTGCTTGGGCTGTTCCGTGACACAGGGTTTGTCGACGTGCGCGCGACGCGAGATCTGGCGGGCATCCCGCGTGTCGCGAGCGGCCGGCTCGCGTGAGCTTGGTAGCGCGCTAGAGTAGCGCCGGCGCCGCCGCGACACCGTACTGCGCCAACCACGGCGCCAACGCCGGCAGGATCGTCGGCTGCAACCGCACGCCATGCTCCCGCTGCTCGCGCGCCAACCGCAACGCACGCTCGCCCGGCAACCGCACGCGCTCGACGCCTTCGCGCGGCGTGGCGGCGTGGCACGCATCGGCAAGCCACGCGGTCTGCCGCGCCATCGCATCGCGACCGCCGAACGCGTCGGGATCGATCACCTGGATGAACACGGTGGCGCCCCAGCCCTCGCGCGGGTCGGCGCGGCCAAAGCCGGCGAGGCCGCCGGTCAGCGCCTCGACGAGCAACGCGAGCGCATAGCCCTTGTGGCCGGCCTCGAGGCCGCCCAACGGCAGCAAGGTGCCCGGCGGGTCCGCGAACAGCACCGCGGGATCGCGTGTCGGCACACCCTTTGCATCCTGCACCCATGGATGTGGGAGCTCCTGGCCAGCCTTGTGCAGGCGTTGCGTCATTCCGTTGGTCGTGTAGCTCGCGGAGATGTCGAGCAGGATGGGCTCGTTCCCGTTCGGAATGCCGGCCGCGAACGGATCGGGCGTGAACACGGGTGTGATGCCGCCGAACGGCGCGACGCTGGCGGCACTGGGATCGGAACAGTAGATGAGCGCCATGAGCCCGCGCGCGGTGAGTGGCGGCAGGTACGCAGCCAGGCAGGCGATGTGATGCGAGCGACGAATGACCACCGTACCGGTGCCGGCCCCGAGCGCCATGATGGCAGCGGTCTCGAGCGCATGACGCACGAGCCAGGGGCCGGGCAGCCGGGCGCCGTCCCACAGCTCGGTGGCGGCGCGTGTCTTGACGATCGTGGGCTTGCCGTCGCGCGCCATGCGGCCGTCGCGCAGCTCGGCGAGGTAGGCGGACAGCAATGCGAGGCCATGCGTGTCGTGACCCATCAGGTCGGCCTCGACCAGCACTTCCGCCACGTCGCGCGCGATGTCGTCGCGCACACCGGCGCCGCGCAGCAGCGCATGCGCCATCGTCACCAGCGCATCCGCGCCGTACCGGGGGTCCTCCATCGTGCGATGCCCTTTCCGCCGTGTGCGGCGCGCGGTCTTGTTACACTCGTTTCATTCTAACGCGGGACCCACACCGCGCCGCGCACCGCCCCCGTGCTCCCCTCGTCCCTCCAGGTCAGTATCGTCACGTTCCAGCCGGACCGCGTGCTGCTGGACCGCACGCTGCAGCATCTCGCGGCCGCGCTGGACGTCGCGCGCAAGGCGCAGGTCGTCGGCAGCGTCAACGTCGCGCTGATCGACAACAGCGAGGATCGTGCCGCGGCCGAGCAGGTGATCATGCTCGGGCGCATCCATTTCGGCAGCACGGACGTGCAGATGACCTACCTGCACGGGCATTCGAATATCGGCTTCGGTGCCGCGCACAACCTGGTGTTGCACGGCAGCGGCGCGGATTATCACCTGGTGCTCAACCCGGACGTCGAGCTCGATCGCGACGCGCTGCTGCGCGC
>JAFEDG010000057.1 GCA_018241745.1 Pseudomonadota bacterium | reverse complement strand
AACGCCACGAGCCCGACCATCGACGTCCACTCGAGCCAGCGCGCGTGCGTGACGATGGCGCCCATCTCGGCGAGCCACGTGGCGACGAGGATCCCTGCGGATACGCGCGCATCGGGCCGCTGGGTGACCGCGCTCAGTTCTGCATGCCCCACTTGCGGATCGTGCGGCGCTCGATGGTGCGGAACACCAGGCTCTCGACCAGCAAGCCGATGATGATCACGGTGAAGAGGCCCGCGAAGACGGCGGGAATGTCCAACAGGTTCTTGTTCTCGTAGATGAACCAGCCGAGCCCGCCGGAGCCGGACGTCGTCCCGAACACGAGCTCGGCGGCGATCAGCGTGCGCCAGGCGAACGCCCAGCCGACCTTGAGGCCCGCCAGGATGCTGGGGAACGCAGCCGGGACGAGGATCTTCATGATGTACGCCGGACCGCGCAACCCGTAGTTGCGGCCGACCATGCGCAGCGTGTTGGACACCGCCTGGAACCCGGAATGCGTGTTCAGCGCGATGGGCCACATGACCGCGTGCACGAGGACGAAGATGATGCTGGGGTTGCCCAGGCCCAGCCAGACGAGTGCGAGCGGCAGCAGCGCGATCGCGGGCAGCGGATTCAGCATCGCCGTCAGCGTCTCGAGCAGGTCGTTCCCGAGCCGCGTCGTCATCGCGAGCACGGTGAAGCCGAACGCCGCCACCAGGCCGATCGCGTATCCCTCGAGCAGGACCTTCAGCGAAGTTCCGGCGCGTGCCAGCAGCTCGCCGTTGACCGTGCGATCGATGAGCGCGTGCACCGTGGCGGTGAACGTGGGCAGTACAAGCGGGTTGCCGAGGTGCATCGCGTAGGCCTGCCACAGCGCGGCAAGGACGACGAGGATCGCGGTCTTGCGCGCGAAGGCGCTGTTGCGAATCCGGTCCCAGGGCGTAAGCGGCTGCTGGACGACGCCGAACTCCTCCGCGAGCGCCGCGTCGCGCACGAACTCGGGCCGTGCGGGCGGCAGGCTAGCCATGCACGGCTCCCGCGACGGCTTCGCTGTCGTCGAACAGCATGCCGTGGATCCGGTCCGAAAGACGCTGCCCGCTGCGCATGTCGACCGGGTCCGTGCCGTCGCTGTTCAGCTCGGCCTTGACCTGCCCCGGATGCGGCGACAGCAGCAGGATCCGGTTGCCGATGCGCACGGCCTCGGGAATCGAATGCGTGACGAACAGCACGGTGAAGCGCGTGTCTTCCCACAGCTGCAGCAGCTCGTCCTGCATCTTGCGCCGGGTGAGCGCATCGAGCGCGGCGAACGGCTCGTCCATCAGCAATATGTCGGATTCCATGGCCATGCCGCGCGCGATCGCCACGCGCTGCTTCATGCCGCCGGACAACGTGTGCGGCAGCGCGTCGGCAAAGCGCGCGAGGTTGACCTTCTCGATGTACGCCATCGCGCGCTCGTCCGCCGCCTTGCCGCGCAATCGCCCGGAGGCCTCGAGCGCGAACACGACGTTCTGCCGGACGGTTTTCCACGGCAGCAACTGGTCGAACTCCTGGAACACCATCACGCGGTCCGGTCCGGGCTTCACGACGCGCTGGCCCTTGAGGCGGATCTCGCCTTCGACCGGCGTGATGTAGCCCCCGACGGCCTTCAGCAATGTCGATTTGCCGCACCCCGAGGGCCCCAGCAGGACGAAGCGGTCCGCGGAGAGGATGTCGAAGCTCACGCGGTACGTCGCGGTGACCCGGTGCTGCAGCGTCTTGTACTGCAGCGTGACACCGCTGACGGACAACAGGGGCACAGGCGACGATGACATGCGCTTCTCCGGCCGGGTGCCGCCGTCAGCTGCCCGGCAACGCGTAGATGTCGGGAAAGAACAGGTCTTTCCAGTCGGTGGGCTTGTTCTTCAGCGTGCCGATCTGGTTCATGAACTGTGCGTACGGCAGCACGCGCTCCGGCGCCAGCGTATAGCTGACGCCCGGCCCGTTCATCAGCGCGAGGATCTTGTCCACCGATTCCTTGCCACCCCCTTGCGCGACATACAGCTCCGCCGCGTGCCGCTTGTTGGCGTTGATCGACGCGGTGGCCTCCGCGAGCGCGTCGTAGAGTGCCTTGTATTCCTTCGGATGCTCGGTGCGGAACTTCTCGGTCGTCCACACCATCAGGAACGTGTTCGGCCCGCCCATGATGTCGTACGAGTTGAGCACGACGTGGGCGCCGCGTTCGAGCGCCTCCTCCTGGAACGGCGGCGACGTGAACTGGGACTTGATCTCGCCCGCGCCCGACAGCATCGCCCGCAAGCCCTCCGGGTGGGGCAGGTTCACCATCAATGGGTTGAGCTTCTTGAAATTGTCGATCCCGAAGTCCTTCGCGACGGCCATCTGCAGGTAGATGGTCTGCACCGACGACCCGGCGCCGGCCATCGCGATGCGGTCGTTGTCGGTGAAGTCGCGGATGGACTTGATGCGCGGATCGACGCTCACGAGGAGGTTGGGCATCGACGACAGTGCGGCGATGCCGCGGACGTTGGCCGTGCCGCGCGTCCGGTCCCAGAGGATCAGCGCCGGACCCGTGCCGCCTGCGGCCATGTGGAGGCTGCCCGACAGCAGCGCGTCGTTCGCCGCGGCGCCGGCGGCCAGTGTGGCCCACGTGACCTTGGTGTCGGGCAGGCCCAGCATCGCGAGGTGCTTCTCGACCAGCTTGTCGCCCTTCATCACGGTCAGCGGCATGTAGCCGATGCCGTATTGGGACATCAGCTTGAGCTCGGCGAGCTGCGCATTCGCCGCGGTGCCCAGCATTGCGAGCGCCGTGGCGAGCATTACCTTCCAGATCGACATCTTCATACGTCCTCCTGATGGCGGTGGTTGAGGCGGCCGTTCGCTTCCGGCTTCTGTGCCTGCTCCTTGGGGTGTGAGCTACGGTGGTACGCCGTACTTGGGTTTGGGCCCGAGCGTGGTGGCGAGGCGGTTGCGCGCCGCGGCGATGAAGCTGCACAGGATCGGGCGCGTCTCCCGCGGATCGATGATCTCCTCGACGCCGAAGGCCTCCGCAGTCCGGAACGGCGATGCCGATGCGCGCAACTCCGCCTCGATCTCTGCTTCGCGCAACTTCGGGTCCGGCGCAGCCTGGATCTCGCGGCGAAACGCCGCGGCGACGCCGCCCTCGATCGGCAGCGATCCCCATTCGGCGGAGGGCCACGCGAGCTTGAAGTCGAGGCCGTTCTTGTCGGTCGTACCCATGCCGGCCATCCCGTAGCACTTGCGCACGACGACGGTGTAGATCGGGACCGACACCTGCAGGCTCACGTACACGGCGCGCATGCCTTCGCGCAGCGTCGCCGCAGCCTCTGCGTCCTTGCCCACCATGAATCCGGGCACGTCCACCAGGAACACGATCGGAATGTGGAAGCAGTCGCAGAGTTCCATGAAGTGCGACTGCTTGCGCGCCGCCTTCACGTCCATCGCACCGCCATAGACCATCGGATTGTTGGCGATGAATCCCACCACCGTGCCGTTCATCCGCGCGAGGCACGTGATCAGCGCTTTGCCGAACAGCGGCTGCAGCTCGAACACCGAATCGCGGTCGGCGATCGCGCGCACGATCCGGCGCATGTCGTAGGGGCGCCTGCGGTTCTCGGGCACGATCGAGCGCAGCGCATCGTCGCAGCGGTCCACCGGGTCGCTGCGCTCGCCCGTGGGCGGCAGCTCCCAGACGTTCTGCGGCATGTACGACAGGTATCGCCGGATCATGTCGAAGCACGCGGCTTCGCTGTCGGCGACGTCGTGAATCGTGCCAGCCTCCACGACGGCGATCTGCGGACCGCCAAGCTCCTCCTTGGTGACCTTCTGGCCCAGCGAGCGCTCCACCACCGGTGGCCCGGCCGCGAACACGTGGCTCGTGTCCTTCACCATCACCGACCAGTGCGACAGGATCGCGCGCCCGGCAGGTCCACCGGCGGCGGTGCCCATGACCGCGCACACGACCGGCACCTCGCCCAGCAATTGCACGGAGCGCTCGAACCCGTGGACCCCCGGGAACACCGCGTGGCCGCGGCGCTGGATCGAAGTCACCGAGCCTCCCGCGCCGTCGATCAGGTTCACGAGCGGAATGCGGTACTGGTGCGCGAGGTCCTCGACGAATCCGCCCTGGCCGCCCTTCTTGCGGTCGCCACTCCAGCTCGTGCCCCCGCGCACGGTGAAATCCTCGCCGCCGATCGCCACCGGGCGGCCGTCGATCTTCGCGAGCCCCATCACGTAGGGCGCGGGCGTGACGCCGGTGAGGCGGCCGCCTTCGTAGCGTCCCTGACCCGTGAGGCTGCCGACTTCGGTGAACGACCCGGCGTCGACGACCCCGTCGATGCGCTCGCGCACCGTCAGCCGGTGCTGGCGATGGTGCTTGTCGACGGCCTCCGCGCCGCCGAGCCGCTGCGACGCCTCGCGCCGCAGCGCGAGTTCGTCGAGCTCCGCTTGCCAGGCCTCGCTCATCCGGTGACGACCGCGACGACCTGGCCTTCGGTCACGGGACTGCCTTCGGTGACCCGGATCTCGGCAACCGTACCGCCGTCTTCGGCGATGACCGGTATCTCCATCTTCATGGACTCGAGGATCATCACCGTGTCCCCGGGCGCAAGTTGCTGGCCCGCGGTTGCCAGGATCTTCCAGACCGAACCCGTGACGTCCGCCTTCAGCTCGACTCCTGCCATGCTCGTCCCCGCTTTCGATTCGTGTGTTCGTCGCCGCGGTCAGTAGCTCGTGGGCCACGCGCGCATCATGTGCTGGCCCACCCCATGGGTCAGCCGCAGTTGGTGCACGTCCAGCATGCGCAGCAGGTAGTCACGCGTGTCCTGCGGGCGCACGACCGACTGCACCGCGTAGATCGACGCGATGTCCCACACCTCGCTGGCGCGACTCATCTCGCCGAACCGCGCCGCATAGCCCTCGGCGTCGGGGTCCAGGCCATGCACGACCTTCACCGCGAACTGCGGGTCCATGAAGCTGATCTCGGCCGTCGGCCATGCTGCCATCTCGTCGGAATTGCGGCCGCCGCCCATGTTGAGGTAGGCCTGCCCGTAGCTCTTGCGCAGGACGACCGAAAGCTTGGGCATCGTCGTCAGCGCGAGTGCGTTCATGAAGTTCATGATCTTGCCCGGCGCGCGCCTGCGCTCCGCTTCGGTGCCGATCACGAACCCGGGCGTGTCCACGAGGAACACGAGCGGGATGTTGAACGAGTCGCAGAGCACGATGAAGCTCGTGATCTTCTCGCACGCGTCCACGTCCAGTGCCCCGCCTTTGACCAGCGGGTTGTTGGCGACGATGCCTACCGTGTTGCCGCCGAGGCGCGAGAGGCCCGTGACGGCCACTCGCCCGAAGCGCGGCTTCAGCTCGAAGAAGCTGTCGCGGTCGACGAGCGCGTCGATGACCTTGCGCACGTCGTAGACCTGCGTGCGGCTGGAAGGCAGGTGATCCAGGATGTCGGCCATGCCGTCACCGGAGCCCGGCGGCACCGGACGCACGGGAGGCGCCATGTTGTGATGGCTGGGCAGGTAATCCAGGAAGCGCTTGATCGCGTCAAGCGCTTCCTCGTCGGTGTCGACGACGCGGTCCGCGAAGCCGGTGACTTCCGCGTGCAGCTTCCAGCCGCCGAGTGCCTGCGGGTCGACCTCCTCGCGGATCGCCAGCGAGGCGAGCAGCGAACTCGACACCGCGAGCACAGCGCCCTTGCGCATCACGTGGAAGTCCGCCATCACCGAGTACCACGACGACGACCCGTACGAGAAGCCCAGCGTGGCGGATGCCCACGGTATCTCGCGCAGCCGCTGGTACTGCGCGCCGTCGTTGCCCAGCAGCGCGCCCATGCCGCGCGAGCCCATGTGATCCGGCATCCGCGCACCGGACGACTCGCCGAGGAAGACGAGCGGCATGCCGCGCTGCGTCGCGACGCGCTTCATGTGCGCGATCTTGCGTCCGTTGGTCGCGCCGCTCGACGCGCCCATGACGGTGAAGTCGTTGGCGACGACGGCAGCGTCGCGGCCGTCGATGCGCCCGAACCCGGCGATCTTGCCGTCGCACGGCGACCGGTCGCTTGCCTCCGGGACCATCGACGTCGAGAACAGCCCGGACTCGATGAAGCTGCCGTGATCGCACAGGTAGTCGATGCGCTCGCGGGCGTTGAGGACGCCTTCGGCCTTGCGGCGCTCGAGCTTGGCCGGCCCGCCCATCGCCAGCGCTTTCGCGCGCCGCGCGTTGTAGTCGGCGTCGATCTTCGCACGGAGGTCGGCGGCCATGCCGGGGCGTTCGGCAGACATGCGTTCAGGCTCCCGCCGGCGCCAGCGCGCCGCTACGTCCTGCGATGACGCCGCTGCGCTCGAGCTCGTCGAGCCGCTCGTCGTCCATACCCAGCACGTCGGCCAGCACGCGCCGCGTGTCCTGCCCGGTGGCATGGCCCGCGTGGCGCAGGACGCCCGGCGTCGACGTGAGCCGCGGCACGACGTTGGCCATCGCGACGGTGCCGAGATCGTCGTCGGGCACGCGCGCTATCGACTCGCGGGCGCGGTAATGAGGGTCGCTGAAGATGTCGGCGATCGTGTAGATGCGCATGGCCGGCACCGCGGCGGCCTCGAGGATGCGCTCGACGTCCACGAGGTTCCGCGCCGCGCACCAGCGCGCGATGACCTCGTCGATCGCATCGGCGTTGCGCGACCTGGCGCGCGCGCTCGCGAAGCGCGTGTCGTCCACGAGCCCGGGCATGTCCATCGCCGACGCGAGGCGGCGGAACACCGCGTCGCCCATCGCCGTGATGTGGATGAAGTGCGCGTCGGCCGTCGTGTAGAGGTTGTTGGGCGTGCTTTCGGGCAAGCGCGAGCCGGTGCGGCCCGCGACGTGGCCCGTTTTCTCGTACGCGGGAATCCACGGCTCCATGAAGCTGAACGCGCATTCGTACAGCGCGGCGTCCACGACCTGCCCGCGACCCGACTTGCCGCGCGCGAGTAGCGCAAGCGTCGCGCCGAACGCCGCATACAGCCCCGTCACGTAGTCGGTCATCGACACCGCCACGCGCGCAGGGGGCCGGTCGGGGTCGCCCGTGAGGTGGCGCAACCCGCTCATCGCCTCGCCGATCACGCCGTATCCTGCGCGCTGGCTGTAGGGGCCCTGCTGCCCAAAGCCGCTGATGCGGACCATCACAAGGCCGGGATTGCGCGCGGCGAGCGTGTCGTAGCCCAAGCCCCACCGCTCCAGCCCGCCGGGGCGGAAGTTTTCCACCAGCACGTCGCTGCGGGCCGCGAGGTCCGCGGCGATGGCCTGGCCCTCGGGCGTGCGCAGGTCCAGCGTGATGAGCGACTTGTTGCGAAAGATGCTCGCGGCGTAGAGGGACTTGCCGTGGAACGACGTTCCCATCGTGCGGACCGCGTCGCCCTCGGCCGGTTCGATCTTGATGACCTCGGCCCCGAAATCCGCGAGCAGCCGCCCGCAGAACGGGCCCGCGACAGTCGATCCCATTTCCAGGACGCGATAGCCGGCAAGCGGCCCCTGCGCCTGCGCTTCGGTGCCCGTTGGCGTCGCGCCCATCACAGGATGTACTTCCGGTAGCGCTCGAGGAAATCCTTGGCGCTGCGCATGTTCTCGCGCCGCAGCTGCTCGGCCTTGTCCGCATCACCGCTGCACATCGCCTCGAGCAGGGCCGTGTGCTGCCGCAGGCCGAGCTCGGCGCGACCCGGCAGGATGATGATGCGGCGAATGAGCGCCTGCGTCCGCTCGAGGATGCTGTCGAGCATGTTCGCGAGCACCGGATTGCGGGCGCTCGTGATCAGTTCGCGGCGAAACGCCTCGTAGTCGGCGATATACGAATCGATGTCGCCTTCGGCGACGTAGCGGGCCATCGGGCCCCTGAAGTGCGCAAGCGTCGACTGCCAGCGCGCGGGGTCCCCATTGACCGTGGCGAGACGTGCACACAGTCCTTCGAGCACTTCGCGGACGTCGTACAGGTGCGTGACCTGTGACAGCTCGAGCCGGATCACGACGGCACCCCGGTTGGGGATGCGCTGCACGAGCCCGCGTTGCTCCAGCACGGCCAGCGCTTCACGCACACGCGTACGCGGGACGCCAAATTCCAGCGCGAGTTCGTTTTCGCGGAGCTTGGACCCGGGCGCGATCTCCTGCGTGGCGATGCGCTCGCGCAGCGCGCTCGCGATGTCGGGTACCGGCGCCCTCCCGGCCCCCTTCACGCGCCCCGCGCGCGGCTTGCGCGTCGACGGCACGGTGCGGAGGCTGGGCTTGGTCATCGCCGCACCATAATTTCCGCGGCACAAACCTGTCAACAAAAATGTCTACTTAATTGTTGTGCGGTGCAGCGCGGCGATGTGGCGCCGCCCCGTCGATCGACCTCATGCCGCCCGCATTCGTACGCCACGGCATCCGGTCGGACTCACTTGCGATGAGCGTTACCGTCCACCGCCCCCGCCAGCCGCTTCGACATCGCAAGATGCTGCTCCAACGTCGGCAATGTCGCGCGGGCGTAGCTCACGAGTGCGTTGTCGTGGCCACCGTGCGCTTCCTTGCCGAACAGCTTCACGGCGTCCTCGTGGTCGGCGACCATCTGCTTCGCATACGCCCGGTCGAATGCGGGACCGCTCAGCCGCTCGAGCTTCGCGGCGGCGCGGCGCTGCTTGTCGTTCGGGGCGCCCGGCACCGTATAGCCCTGGCCTGCCGCGGACTTGAGCTCGTCGTAGGCCTTACGGTGATCGTCGATCATCCGCTGGCCGAAATCGCGGACGTCCGCATTACCGGACTGCTTGACGGCGAGCGTTCCTGCGTCGATTTCCGCAAGGCTCGCCTCGCCTGCCTTGCGTACGAAATCGGAGTCGCCCGCGCGCGCGTGCGCGGATTGCGATTGGCCGAGCGCGGAACCCGCGGTGACGCCCAGCGCAACGGCTGCGATGATGCCCAGCAACGAATACGTTTTCATGGTGTCCTCTCGTCGAAAAGGACAGATTGCGCATTAGCGCGGCTGGCGTCGATCGGACGTTTCCCACGTCAAGGTAGGGGTGCGCCGTCGGACGTGACCG
>JAFEDG010000056.1 GCA_018241745.1 Pseudomonadota bacterium | reverse complement strand
GCCGTCGTGCTGTTCCTGATGTTCCAGGCCGTGTTCTCGTGGGCCAACGTGCCGATGGACGCAATCAAGGACGTGGCCGCGGGCTTGGGCGCGTGGGTCAACGCGCACATGGCCGACGGCCCGCTGCGCAGCCTCATCGTCGATGGCGTCATCGCGGGCCTGGGCAGCGTGCTCGTGTTCCTGCCGCAGATCCTGATCCTGTTCTTCTTCATCCTGGTGCTCGAGGATTCGGGCTACCTGCCGCGCGCTGCCTTCCTGCTCGACAACGTGATGGGCAAGGTGGGCCTGTCGGGCCGCGCGTTCATCCCGCTGCTGTCGAGCTTTGCGTGCGCGATCCCCGGAATCATGGCCACGCGCTCGATCGCCAACCCGCGCGACCGGCTGACGACGATCATGGTGGCGCCACTGATGACCTGCTCGGCGCGCTTGCCCGTCTATGCGCTGCTGATCGGCGCGTTCGTGCCCAGCCGCACGATCGGCCTCTTCAACCTGCAGGGGCTCACGTTGTTCGGCTTGTACGTCGCCGGCGTGGTGTCGGCGATGGCGGTGGCGTGGGTGCTGAAGCGTGGCTTCGCCCGTTCGCGCTACCAGCCGCTGCTGCTCGAGCTGCCGCCGTATCGCTGGCCCAACGCGCGCAACGTGCTGCTGGGCTTGTGGCAGCGCGCGATGATCTTCGTCAAGCGCGTCGGCACGATCATCTTCGCGCTGACGGTGATCCTGTGGTTCCTGTCGAGCTACCCGGCGCCGCCGGACGGCGCGACCGGTGCTGCGATTCAATACAGTTACGCGGGGCAGCTCGGCCGGCTGCTCGAGCACGTGTTCGCGCCGATCGGCTTCAACTGGCAGATCTCGATCGCGCTGGTGCCGGGCCTCGCCGCGCGCGAAGTCGCGGTCAGCTCGCTCGGCACCGTGTACGCGCTGTCGGGCACCGAGGATACGATGGCCGACACGCTGGGCCCGATGCTCGCGCAGACGTGGAGCATCGCCACCGCCTATGCGCTGATCGCGTGGTACGTGTTCGCGCCGCAATGCCTGTCGACGCTCGCGGTGGTGAAGCGCGAGACCAACTCGTGGCGCTATCCGCTGCTGATGGCGGGTTACCTGTTCGCGCTCGCGTACGTCGCCGCGTTCGCGACGTTCCACGTGACGCGCTGGTTCACGGGCAACTGATGGACGTCCAGGCATTCGTCGTCGCTCTCGCGGTGGCGGCCAGCGTCGCCTACGCCGCCGTGACGCTCGCGCCGCGTGCGCTGCGCCGGCGCGTCGCCGCATGGCTGCTGCGCGTCCCGCTGCTTGCGGGCAACGCGACGCTTACGCGCGCCGCCGCCGGCGGCGGTTCCGCGTGCGGGTGCGACGGCTGCGACGCAGGCGCCGCAGGCGCCCCGAAGGCGCCCGCGTCCCAGGTCATCCGCTTTTCGCGCAAGCCCCCGGCCTGACGCGTCAGAACGCGACGCTGACGCCGCCGGTTGCCGTCCAGCGCGGGAACAGCTGGTAGCCATCCAGGTTGCTGTACACCGGCACCTGCGCGAACACGTACAGCTGCGTGTTGTGCGCGACGGTGAACGTCACGCCCGGGCTGAAGTACACGACGGTCCCCTGCGAGCCCTCGGTGTCCGCGAGCGCGCCCTGGTCGTGCGACTTGTACGACGCGTTGAGCTGGAACTGCGGCACGATATCCGGGTTGGCCTCGTAGCGCAGGCCGCCGCTGAGCGTCGTCTGGTTGCCCGGGCGGAAGTCGTTGCCCGGCTGGTCCTGCTTGCTTGCGACCGCCGCCTGGAAGTTCGCGCTGACGAACGCGTCCCAGTCCTCGCTGATCGCCTGGTAGTAAAACGCGCCGACCAGGATGTCCGTGCTGCCGGTGCCCGGTTGCAGGCTCGCGTCGAGCGGTTCGCCTTCCAGCGGCCCGCTGTAGAACTTCACTTGCGTCCCATAGTCGCCTGTCGGCAGCTTGATGCCGAGCTGCACGCCGAGGTTATGCGTGGGCAGCAGGCCTTGCCACGTGACCAGCAGGCGCGCGTCACCGATGCTCGAGCTGTGCGACGCCGACAGGTCGGGCAGCGGCGCGTCGGGGTCGTACTCGCCGTACGTCGTGTGGCTGCGGTTCACGTACGGGATGCGTAGGGCGAAGTTCCAGTCCAGGTTCGGGCTGTACGCGAGCCCGAGCGTCCAGTAGCGGTTGATCGTGTCGTTCTCGAGCTCATTGCCGGGCGGCACGCCGTCGGCGGCGCCCGTGCCGTGGCGCAGCTGGCTCTGGTCGATGTAGTTGAACTCCAGGTTGGCACGCCAGCCGGTCTCGGCGGCGTAGCCCATCGCGGCGTCGGTGCTGAGCGTGCAGCCGCACGTCGCGCAGGCATGGGCGGTGGATGGGGCGAGCAGCGAGGCCGCAACGGCGCATGCGAGCGCTGCCGCGGCAGCGCCTCGCGCAGGGGCGAAGATCATGACGACTCCTTGTCGTATCGATGAAGGGTTGCTCGCCTCGCGTCGGAGCGAGGCGGCAAGCGGGCGTCAGCGCGGCGAGCCGCGCCTGGGCGTCAGTGCCCCATCCCCGGCATCCCCTTCATCGGATCGCCGCCCGCGCCCATCGCGCCCATCGATTCGACGTTGACGTCGACGTCGATGCTGCCTGCTTTCGCGAACGTCAGCGTCAACGGGAACGACTGGCCCGCGACGAGCGGCTGCTTCAGGTTCATCAGCATGATGTGATATCCGCTCGGGGCGAGCGAGACCTTGCCGCCCGCCGGAATCGGCAAGCCGTTGGGCAGCGCACGCATCTTCATCATGCCGCCGTCCATCGACATCTCGTGGATCTGGACCGTGCCGGCGATCGGCGACTTGGCCGCCACCAACGTGTCGGGCGTGCTGCCCTTGTTCTCGATGCCGAGGTAAGCCGCGCCGACGGGGGCCCCGGGCGCCGTGGCGCGCGCATACGGGTGGGCGATGGACAGCGACTTCAACGTGTAGTCGTGCGCGAACGCGAACGTGGAAACGCCGAGCAGCGCAAGCGCCGCGATGGCCGTGCGGCCGATGAACCGGGACATGTATGTCTCCTTGCAACCGTGAAGGACGCCCGCGCAATGCGCGGGCGTGACGCGTGACGCGGATTACGTCCGCGCGGGCGGCGCGCGTGCGGTCGCGTCGACGACGCGGACCGCACCGGTTCCTTCGACGATGGAGGCGAGCGGAGCGAAGCGTGGCGGCGTCGCAGAGGGCAGCGACGGCGCGGTGCCGCCGAGCGGCGCGGCGAGCACGACGCTGCATTCAGCGCAATGCTTGCCGAGCGACGGCGCGATGCCGTGCGTGTCGGCGGTGGGGATGCCCGCCGGGTGGAACGCGGTACAGAGCGCGCTGAAATCCGGCGCGGCGGCCGACGCCGCATACGCCGCCACCGGCGTGGCGACGTGCATCAGCACGGCCAGGACGACGAGCAGGTGGCGGAAGGCCTTCACGGCCGCGATTATAGCCGCGCCCGGCGTGGCACCGGGGATGTTGGCGGGCCCGGTAAAATCGCGGGATGGAAGCCTCGTCGTCCCCGTACTGGGCGCCGCGCGCCGCGCCCGCGGCCGACGCGCGCGGCCGCATGCACATCGCGCGCTGGCTGCTGGTCTGCTGCGCCGTCGTCTACGCGCTCGTCGTCGTCGGCGGCGTGACGCGGCTCACGCACTCGGGCCTGTCGATCACCGAATGGCAGCCGATCATGGGCACGCTGCCGCCGCTCGACGAAGCGCAATGGGAGAGCGCGTTCGCCAAGTACCGCGAGACGCCCGAGTTCAAGCAGGTCAATCACCAGATGGGCCTCGACGAGTTCAAGGGCATCTTCTGGTGGGAATACGTGCACCGGCTGCTGGGGCGCACGGTCGGCGTCGTGTTCCTGCTGCCCTACCTGTACTTCCTCGTGCGGCGGCGGATCCCTGACGGGTATGCGTGGCCGCTCGCCGGCATCTTCGTGCTCGGCGGCCTGCAGGGCGCGCTCGGCTGGTACATGGTCCAGAGCGGGCTCGTCGACGACCCGCGCGTGTCCCAGTTCCGCCTCACCGCGCACCTGGGCCTCGCGGTGGCGATCCTCGGCGCGATGCTGTGGACGGCGTTGTCGCTGCTGTATCCGCCGCGCGCGGGTAATGCCGGCGCGCGCGACGTCCCGCGGCGCCATGCATTCTTCGCGTGGGGGCTCGCCTACGTGACGCTGCTCGCGGGCGGGCTCGTCGCGGGCATCCGCGCGGGCTTTGCGTACAACACCTGGCCGTCGATGAACGGCCACGTGGTGCCGCCGGAGATCCTGTCGATCGCGCCGTGGTGGCGCAACTTCTTCTGGAACATGGCCACCGTCCAGTTCGACCACCGGCTGCTCGCCTACCTCTCGTTCGCGACGATCGCGGCGCTGTACGTGCGCATGCGGCGCGCCACGTCGGCGTCCCCGCGCGCGCGTTCCGGCGCCGCGTGGCTGCTCGCGATGGTCTGCGTGCAGATCGCGCTTGGCATCGCGACGGTGCTGCTTGTGGTCCCGATCCCGCTCGCCGCGCTGCACCAGGCAGGCGCCGTGCTCGTGTTCGCGCTCGCGCTCAATGTCGCGCATGCGGTCCGGCGCGGGCCGACGCCGCCGGGTCCGACCCTAATTTCCACAGGAAATTAGGGTCGGACCCTATTTAACGCGACGGCGGGACGTCCACTCGCATCTGCGATAATTCCAGTCCTGTTTCTGCAAGTGGAATCACCATGGCCGCAACCCGCACGCTCGACGAGCCGCTGACCGACGCGGAACTCGACGAACTCGAGGCCTTCCTCGCCTCGGATTCGGTGCCGCAGGATTGCATGGACCTCGAGATGCTCGACGGCTACCTGACCGCGATCGTCAGCGGTCCCGAAGACATCCAGCCGTCCGAATGGCTGCCCGGCGTGTGGAGCGAGGGTGGCAAGAGCGCGACCCCCGCGTACACGTCGAGCGAGCAGGCGCAACGGATCATGGGCCTGATGCTGCGCCACATGGTCGGCATCCAGCGCACGCTTGCAGAGTCGCCGACGCGCTTCCGCCCGCTGCTCTATTACGCGGACGACAAGCAGCAGCAGCAGAAGGCCCCGGCCGAAGCCGCCGCGTGGTGCGAAGGCTACATGGGCGGCGTCAAGCTGCGCGACGACGACTGGCAGATGCTGTACGACGCCGAGGATGCGCGCGACTGGATGTTCCCGATCGAAGCCCTCGCGTTCGGCGACCACGACCCCGAGTTCGCCGAGTGGATCGACGACAAGGAAAAGCGCGCGTCGCTCGTCGAGGAACTGCCGGTGGCGAGCGTGCTGGTCTACCGCTTCTGGCAGGAAAAGCGCCGCGCCGCCGCCGAGACACGCGGCTCGTCGGGCGGCAAGCGCCGCGCGATGCCGTCGGAATCCGTGCGCAAGTCACGCCAGCGACTGCACTGACGCAAACGCACGCGACGCCCGTCGCGTGCCGCCTCATGCAGGCGAGTCGTCGCCTGCGACCTCGAGCCGATAACCAACGCCGATCTCGGTGACGAGATGGCGCGGGCGCGCCGGATCGCGCTCGAGCTTGTTGCGCAGCTGCTTGATGAAGTTGCGCAGGTATTCGGGCCGCTCCACGGCTTCCGGTCCCCACACGTCGCGCAGCAGCTGGCGATGCGTCACGACGCGTCCGGCGTGCTGCGCGAGCACCGTCACGATGCGGAACTCGATCGGCGTCAGGTGCAGCGTGGCGCCCGTCGCGGGGTTGCGCGTCGTGCGCCGCGCGAGGTCCAGCGCCCAGTCGCCGATCACGACGACGCTGCCGTCCGCATCCGCCACCTGCGCGCCGCGTCGCAACGCGCCGCGCACGCGCGCCAGCAGCTCGCCGACGCCGAACGGCTTGGTGACGTAGTCGTCGGCGCCTGCGTCGAGGGCGGCCACCTTCTCGTGCTCCTGCGCCCGCGCGGACAGCACGATCACCGGTAACGACGAGAATTCGCGCACCGCACGGATCACGTCGATGCCGTCGGCGTCCGGCAACCCGAGATCCACCAGCGCGAGGTCGGGCTTGTGCGTCCGCGCCTCGACGACGGCGCGGCGGGCGGTCTCCGCCTCGATGACGCGATAGCCGGCGGCTTCCAGCGTCGTGCGCAGCAGCGCGCGCAGCTGCGGTTCGTCCTCGACGACGAGCACCGCGTGCAGTGCGCGCGTCACGCGGACCCCCGCGCCACCAGCAACGCGAGCACGAAGCGCGCGCCGTGGGGCGACACCCGCTCGGCCCGCACGGAGCCGCCGTGCGCGTCCGCGATCGCGCGAACCAGCGCGAGCCCGAGGCCCGCGCCGCCGACGGCGTCTTCCGCGCGACCGCGCTCGAACTTGGCGAACAGGCGCTCCGGATCGCCGGGCGGCAGGCCGGCCCCGTCGTCGCTGACCGTCAGCTCGACGTGATCGCCACGGCGCGATGCGGCGATGGCAAGCGTCGTCGCGCCCGCGGCGTGCTTGCGCGCGTTGTCGACGAGGTTGGCAAGCGCCTGCTCGACGAGCGTCGCGTCGACGTCCACGGGCGGGAGGTCGGGCGGCAGCGCCACCGTGACCGCGAGCCCGCCCAGCACCGGATCGAGCCGGTGCAGCACGGCGCCGACGATGTCGTCGAGCGGATAAGCCTCGGTGCGTGGCGCGATGTTGCCGGCTTCGAGTCGCGCGAGCTCGAGCACGTTGCCGACCAGCGTGGTCACGTGCTCGGCCTGCGTGTAGATCGACGCCGCCAGCTCGCGGCGGCGCGCGGCCGGAATGTCGTCACCCTGTTCGGCAAGCGCGCTGGCCGAGCCCGCGATGACGGCGAGCGGCGTGCGCAGGTCGTGCGAGATGCCGGCGAGCAGCGCATTGCGCACCGTCTCGGCGGCGGCGTTCACCTCGGCGCCGCGCGCGCGCTCGGCGAGCCGCACGCGGTCGAGCGCGAGCGCAATCTGCGCGGCGAACGCGGCGAACAGCTGGCGCTGTTCCGGCAGCAGCACGCGCCGCGGATTGGCGGGCAGCAGCGCGATCACGCCGAGCGGCCCCTGCGGCGTGGGCAGCGGTGCGTACAGCGCTTCCTGGCCGGGCAACGTGTCGCTGCCGAGGCCCGCGCGCTCGTCGTGGTCGAGCACCCATTGCGCGACGCCGAGGTCCGCGCCGCGCAGCGAATGCGGCTCGGGGCGGCCGTGAGGCAAGTGCAGGCGGCCGGCGTCGTCGGGCAGCAGCACGACGGCCTGGCCGTCGAAGCTCTCGCCTACGTGGCGCACGGCCGTGCGCGCCATCGCCTCGCGATCGCCGGCCTGCGCGAGCTCGCGGCTCATCGCGTACAGCAGCGCGGTCCTTCGCTCCCGATGCCCGGCGACGCGCGCCTGCAGCCGCACGCCCGCGGTCAGGTTGGCGATCGTCAGCGACACGGCCAGCATGATCGCAAACGTCAGCAGGTATTGCGCGTCGGCGACCGCGAACGTGTACTGCGGTGGCACGAAGAAGAAGTCGAACGCGGCGACACCCAGCAGCGACGCGAGCACCGAGGGACCGCGGCCCAGCCGCACGGCGACGACCGTGCAGCCCAGCAGGTACACCATCACGAGGTTGGCCTGCGCGAAGCGCGTGGACAAGAGCCACGCGATGCCGGTGGCGAGCGCCGTGATCGCGACGGCCAGCGCGTACGCGGGCCAGCGGCGCTTGCCGCTCGTGCCGGTCGCGAGCATCGCTTCCGTGCGCGCGACGAGCGGCGAGCGGCGCGCGAGCGACAGCGCGTCGCTGCCGACGACGACGACGTCGATGTCGGTCTTCTCGCGCAGCAACGCCGCGATCGGCGACGGCGCGACCCATGCGCGCCACCCCGACCGCGACGCGCGCCCGACGACGATGCGCGTCGCATTGCGCGTGCGCGCGTACTGCAGCACCTCGTCGGCCACCGATGCGCCGCCCAGCGTGACGGTCTCGGCGCCGAGCGATTCCGCGAGCCGCAGCACGTCGATGCGCCGGTTGCGCTCGGCATCCGGCAGCCGCAGCAGCGCCGGCGTCTCGACGTAGACGACGATCCATTCGGCATCCAGCGCGTCGGCGAGCCGCTTGGCCGCGCGGACGACCTGCTCCGCCGCCGCCGTGGGCCCGATGCACGCGACCAGCCGCTCGCGTGCCGCCCAGCCGGACGAGATGCCGCGCGCGTCGCGGTAGTCGCGCATCGCCGCGTCGACGCGGTCGGCCGTGCGGCGCAACGCCAGCTCGCGCAGCGCGATCAGGTTGCCCTTGCGGAAGAAATGCTCGCGCGCGTGCGCGGCGTGCTCGCGGACGTAGACCTTGCCCGCCGCCAGCCGCGCGAGCAGGTCGTCGGCGGGCAGGTCGATCAGCTCGACTTCGTCGGCCTCGTCGAACACGCGGTCCGGCACCGTCTCCTGCTGGCGCGCGCCGGTGATGCCGGCGACGACGTCGTTGAGGCTCTCGAGATGCTGGACGTTGACGGTCGTCCACACGTCGATGCCCGCCGCCAGCAACTCGTCGATGTCCTGCCAGCGCTTGGCATGGCGGGGCGCGGGCGTGCCGTCGACGACGTTGCTGTGCGCGAGCTCGTCGACAACCAGCACGGCCGGGCGGCGCGCGAGTGCCGCGTCGAGGTCGAGCTCGTGGCGCAGCGTGTTGCGGTAGTGGACCGCCAGCGGCGGCAGTGACGGCAGGTCCGCGGCGAGCCGCTCGGTCTCGTCGCGGCCGTGCGGCTCGACATAGCCGACGACGACATCGACGCCTTCGGCGCGCTTGCGCCGCGCCGCCTCGAGCATCGCATACGTCTTGCCGACGCCGGCGCTCGCGCCGAAGAAGATCTTCAGGCGCCCGCGCGCGGCCCGGCGCTCGTCCTCGTTGACGCGGGCGAGCAGCGCATCCGGGTCCGGCCGCGGATCGTGCGGGGTCACGCGGGCATTGTAGACGCGTGATGCGTGCGCATCGCGGTCAGCGCGCGGCGTCGAGCGCGAGGTTGAGCGCGAGCACGTTGACGCGGGGCTCGCCGAGGATGCCGAGCGTGCGGCCCTCCGTGTGCGCCGCGATCAGCGCGTCGACGCGGGCACGATCGAGGCCGCGTGCCCGAGCGACGCGCGGCGCCTGCCAGTACGCGGCGGCGGGGCTGATTTCCGGGTCGAGGCCGCTCGCCGACGTGCTGACGAGATCCACGGGCAC
>JAFEDG010000055.1 GCA_018241745.1 Pseudomonadota bacterium | reverse complement strand
ATGACGCAGGGCGGCGGGCTGGTCGAAGTGCAGGGCACTGCGGAAGGCAAGCCGTTCTCGCGCGCCGAGTTCGACGCGCTGCTGGACCTCGCGTCGCGAGGGCTCGTGGAGATCCTCGCCGCGCAACAGCGCGCGCTGGCGGCGTGATCGAGCGGCTCGTCCTCGCGTCGAACAACGAAGGCAAGCTGCGCGAGTTCGCGCGACTGCTCGGCCCGCTGGGCATCGAGGTCGTGCCGCAGTCCGCGCTCGGCATCCCGGAAGCCGAGGAGCCGCACGTCACGTTCGTCGAGAACGCGCTCGCCAAGGCGCGGCACGCCAGCGCGCACGCGAAGCTGCCCGCGCTGGCGGACGACTCCGGCATCGTCGTCAATGCGCTCGGCGGTGCGCCAGGCGTGTACAGCGCGCGTTATGCAGGCGAGCCCAAGTCCGACGCCCGCAACAACGCCAAGCTGATTGCGGCGCTGGCGGGCATCGAAGACCGTCGCGCGCACTATTACTGCGTCCTCGCGCTCGTGCGCCACGCCGACGATCCGGAACCCGTGATCACCGACGGCCGCTGGCACGGTCGCGTCATCGACGCGCCGCGCGGCGATGGCGGTTTTGGCTACGACCCGCATTTCGAGGATGTCGCCAGCGGCCTCACCGGCGCCGAAATGCCGCTTGCGCAGAAGAACGCGTGCTCGCATCGCGGCATCGCAATGCGCGCGTTGATCGAGCGCTTGCGCGACGAGCGATGAGCGCCGTCATCCCGGTTGCCATCCCGAGCCCGCGTCTCGCCGCGGCCCACCCCGTGTTCACCGCGCTGCCGCCGCTCGCGCTGTACGTGCATGTGCCGTGGTGCGTGAAGAAATGCCCGTATTGCGACTTCAACTCGCACGAGTTGCGCGGCGAGCTGCAGGAAGACGCGTACGTGAATGCGCTGCTCGCGGACCTGGAGACGACGCTGCCGTCGATCTGGGGCCGCAAGGTGCATGCGATCTTCATTGGCGGTGGGACGCCAAGCCTGCTCTCCGAGCGCGCCATCGACGCGTTGCTCGCCGGCATCCGCGCGCGGATTACGGTGATCCCGGGCGCGGAGGTGACGCTGGAGGCAAACCCCGGCACGTTCGAGCGTGCGCGCTTTGCCGGCTACTTTGCGGCGGGCGTCAATCGCGTGTCGCTCGGCGTGCAGAGCTTCGACCCCGCCAAGCTGCAGGCGCTCGGCCGCATCCACAACGCCCACGATGCGCGCCGCGCGGCCGAAGCGGCGATGATGATTTTCGGCAACGTGAACCTGGACCTGATGTTCGCGCTGCCCGGGCAGACGATGGACGAGCTCGACGCCGACCTCGCGGCCGCGCTGGCGTTCGGCACGCCGCACCTGTCGCTCTACCAGCTGACGCTCGAGCCCAACACGTTGTTCCATCGCTATCCACCCGCGCTGCCGGATGCGGACGTTGCCGCCGACATGCAGGATCACGTCGAGGCGCGCCTCGCCGCGGCGGGCTACATGCGCTACGAAGTCTCGGCCTACGCGCAACCGGGCGGCGAATGCGCGCACAACCTCAACTACTGGCGCTTTGGCGATTACGTCGGCATCGGCGCCGGCGCGCACGGCAAGCTGTCGTTCGCCGACCGCATCGAGCGCACGGTGCGCTACAAGCAGCCGACGCAGTATCTTGCGCAGGTGGCCGTAGGCACGCCAATGATCGAAACGCGTACCGTCGGTGTCGAGGACCTGGGCTTCGAGTTCATGCTCAACGCATTGCGCCTTACCGCAGGCGTGCCGACGACGCTGTTCGCGGAACGCTGCGGCGTGCCGCTCGCGACGATCGCCGCGCCCCTCGCTGAGGCCGCCACGCGCGGCTTGCTCGACCGCGATCCGACGATGATCCGCGCCACGCCGCTCGGCCGCCGTTTTCTCAACGACCTGACCGAGCTGTTCCTCGCCGCATGAGCGACGCGCCGATCACGTGGTCGTTGCTCACGGCGCAAGCGCGGATGGCAGCGGGCACGTGCACGGCGAGCGAGTACGCGGAGGCGCTGCTCGCGCACGCACTGGCGCTCGAACCGACGCTGCACGCATATGCGCACCTCGATCCGGCCTATGTGCGACGCGAAGCCGCGCGCGCGGACCTGACGCATGCCACGGCGCGCGGCGTGCTGCACGGCATCCCGGTCGGCGTGAAGGACATCATCGGCACGGCGGACCTGCCGACACGCTGCGGGTCCACGGTGGCGCCGGACCCCCGCCTCGCCACAGACGCAACGGTCGTCGAGCGCCTGCGCGCCGCCGGCGGCTATGTGTTCGGCAAGACGGTGACGACGGAGTTCGCGTTCTACACGCCCGGTTCGACGACCAACCCGCACAACGCCGCGCATACGCCTGGCGGCTCGTCGTCGGGCTCGGCCGCGGCGGTGGCGAGCGGTAGCGTGCCGGTGGCCATCGGCACGCAGACCAACGGCTCGGTGATCCGGCCTGCCGCGTATTGCGGGATCGTGGGCTTCCGGCCGACGCGCGATGCGTTGCCCTACACCGGCATCAGCCTCTTCAGCCCCACGCTCGACACGGCCGGCGTGTTTGCGCGCAACGTGGCGGACGCGACGCGTCTCGCGAGCGTGCTGGCCGAGCGCGGGCGCGTGGCGCCGGCGACGGTCCCGCGCGAGAAGCCGCCGCGCATCGCGCTGCTGCCGCGCTTTCCGTGGACGACGATCCAGCCCGAGATGGAGGCGCGGCTCGACGCCGTCGCCAGCCGGCTGCGCCTGGCCGGCGCGGAGATCGTGGCGGTGAGCCTGCCGGACGCGCTCAACGCCGCGCCGGACATCCACAAGACGATCGTGCTCCACGAGGGTGCAAGCAATCTCGAAGCGGTCCAAAGGCGGGCACGCGCGCAGCTGTCGGCGCGGCTCAACGACGCGCTGGACGCCGGCCGTGCGATCGACGGCGACGCGTACCGCGCGGCGCTCGCGTCGCGGCGCGTGATGATCGCGGCCGCGCTCGACTGGATGCAGCATTACGACGCGGTGCTGAGCCCCGCCGCGCCCGGCGCGGCGCCGGCCGGCCTTGGCAGCACCGGCGACCCGGCCTGCTGCACGCTGTGGAGCCTGCTGGACGCGCCGGCCATCGCCCTGCCCATGGGCCGGGACGGGGCGGGGTTACCATTGGGCATGCAGCTTGCGTCAACGCCGGACGCGGACGACGCGTTGTTGAATGTCGCCGCGTGGATCGAGGCGAAGCTCGCGCCGCGGACCCCGCGGCCGGGCGCAGCCGAATGACCGGCGGCGCGCATGTCGCGGCCGGGCGGCATCGAGTGATGGGGCGCCTCGCCGGCGCCCGCAAGGCCCCATGAAACGCAGCAAGAAGATCGTCGTGAGTCACAAGGTGGTGGTGAAGCCGCGCAACCCGGTTGCGCGCTCGCCGCTGCTCGGCAAGAGCGGACCGCACGACAAGACCACCGCCGCCAAGCGGCGCGGCGCCCGTGTTGCGCTCGCGCGCACGCTGCGCGACCCGGCGACGTACGAATGACGCTCTGCCGCCGCGACCTCGAGGAAAACCGCATGCGCACGCTGTATGCGCAGGCGAGCGGCCACGCGCCGCTGACCGACGAGCAGATGGCGGCGTCGCTGATGGCCACGCTGTCGGCGCGGCCCAAGGGCGCCGGCTGGTGGGTGTTCGGCTATGGCTCGCTGCTGTGGAATCCGATCTTCCCCGTCGCCGAGACGCGGCCGGCGCGCGTGCGCGGCCTGCATCGACGCTTCTGCCTGTATTCGCTCGCGTCGCGCGGCACGGCCGAGCAGCCGGGGCTGGTGTTGGGTCTGGAGCGTGGCGGCTCGGTGCGCGGTCTTGCGTTCCGCCTGCCCGCGCCTCTGGCCGTCGACGAATTGCACTTGCTCTGGCGGCGCGAAATGGTGATGGGCGGCTACGAGCCGCGCTGGGTCACCACCGAATTCGGCGGCGGCAAGATGGGGCACGCGATCACGTTCGTCGTGCGCCGTGACCATCCGCAATACGCGGGCAACCTGTCACTCGACGAGCAGGTGCGGGTGTTGAGCTGCGCGTGTGGCGCGTTCGGCAGTTCCCGCGAGTACCTCAACGCCGCGCGCGCGGCGCTGGCGGGGCACGGCGTCGTCGACGACTACCTGGAGACGCTGGCGTCCAGGCTCACGCCACTGGCGGCTGCTGGGCTCGCCCCCGCTTCCGCATCCGCGGAGCCCTCCGCCGCCTGACGCTGGCGCGCCCGCGCGGCGCGTCCGAGCCACAGCGCTCCACCCAGCCACACGCACGACAGCGGGACGGCGATCCACGCCATCGTCGTCATCGAGAAGCCGAGCGCACGCGCGCCATTGAAGATCCAGCTCGACGCCGTGTCGCCGCCGCGATGCACGACCGTGTCGATGACGTTCTTCGCCTTGTACTTCTGCTCCGCGGGCAGCACGTTGTAGAGGGTCTCGCGCGCGGGCTTGCTGATCGCGTATTCCCCGGCGCGGCGCACGATGCCAAACGCGATCAGCACGGCCAGCACCGGCGATAGCGCGAGCGCGGTGAAGCCGACGATCGCGACGATGGGCATCGCGGTCAGTGTCGCCGTCGTGCCCAGCTTCTGCATCAGCGCCTTGAACGCCACCAGTTGCAGGCCCAGCGCGAGCACGTTGACGGCAAGGTCGACCAGCGCGAGCAGGCGCGTGCGCTCCGCGCTGCTCTTCACCGCGGCGGGGAAGAGGTCCGTCTGCGCGAAATAGAGGAACGTCGACAGCAGCGTGTAGCAGAGCAGGAATGCGCATATGCCAAGCAGATAGGGCGAGCGGACGACGTCCTGTATTCCTTGCCACATTCCGCCGCCGAGAGGCGCTTCCGTCTCCGCGTGGCCTTGCGCGTGGTTGCGTGCCGCCCAGGCGCGGAGCTGCAGGATCGCAATGATCGCGACGACGAGGAACCCTGCGGAGACCAGCAGCATGCCTTTCGCGCCGACTTGCGTGACAAACAGCGCGGTGAGGGACGGGCCCGCGAGCGCGCCCGCAGTACCGCCCGCGGAAATGATTCCGTAGAGCCGCTTGGCCTGATAAGTGTCGAACAGATCCGCCATGAAGCTCCAGAACAGGCTCACGGCGAACAAGTTGAAGACGCTGACCCACACGAAGAACGTGGCCGCGAGGTCGCGCGGTTGGACGCCGTTGGCGTTGAACGCCGCGTAGAAGCCCAGCAGGTTGGCGACGAAGAATGCGTAGAGCCACGGCAGCAGGCGCTTGCGCGGGATGCGTGACGTGAGCCAGCCAAAGATCGGGACCAGCACCAGCATCGACACGAACACCAGCGTGAAGAGCCGCGACAGCTCCGCTTGCCCGCCCTGGATCGCGAGCTCATCGCGGATCGGCCGCAACACGTAGTAGCCCGCCAGCAGCGCGAAGAAGTAGACGAACGCCCACCCCGCCGCGTATTTAGGGTCCGACCCCATTTTCCGCACTGCAGGGTCCGACCCCATTTCTTGGACACTCATCGCTGCGGATTCTGGTGCATGGAAAATTAGGGTCGGACCCTGCGGCGCACAAAAAAATAGGGTCGGACCTATAGCGCAATGTTGCGGCCGCCGTCCACGTTGATCGTCTCACCGGTGACATACGGCGCGTCCGCGATCAGGAAATGCACGGCGCGCGCGACGTCCTCGGGCAGACCCTCGCGCTTCAACGGCGTGTGCGCGACGATCCGCGCGCGCGCGACCTCGTCGAACGAATCCTCTTCCGGCCACATCACCGGCCCCGGCGCGACAGCGTTCACGCGGATGTCCGGCGCCAGCTCGCGCGCGAGCGAACGTGTGAGGCCGGCCAGTCCCGTCTTGGCCACCGAGTACACGAGATAGTTCTTGAGCGGCCGCTCGGCGTGGATGTCCGTGATGTTGACGATCGAACCGCGCGTGCGCCGCAACGCGCCCGCCGCTGCCTGCGCGAGGAACAGCGGCGCACGCAGGTTGGTACCGATCAGGTCGTTCCATTGCGCGGCGGTGATGGATCCCACCGGCGTCTCGAAGAACGACGACGCGTTGTTCACCAGGGCGTCCAGCCGCCCGAAGCGCTGCACCGTTTGCTCGACCATCGCCGGCAACTGCGCATCGTCCAGCAGGTCCGCCTGGATCAGCGCCACGGAGTCCGGGCGCACACCGTTGAGCTCGGCCTGAAGCAGCCGCGCCTCACCCGCCGAGCGCCGGTAATGCAGCATCAGACGCGCGCCCGACGCATGCAGGCGGCGACAAATGGCGGCGCCTACGCGCTTGGCGCCGCCGGTGATCAGGATGGTCTTGTCCTGCACGCGCCAAGTCTACCGGAGGCGGGCGCCGCCGATCGGCAGCCCCGGCGGCGCACCGCTACATCGGCGCGTGCACCCCGGCGTAGCCATAACGCTGGACGGAATGGCTGGTCTGGCCGTCGGATTTCCGCGTCACGTCGATGAACACCGGCAGGCCGCCCGACACCACCACCGTGCCATCGGATACGCCGGCGTCTTCCGATTCCGAGTGCACGTGATACGCGGTGCCGGAGACTCCGGGCACGGCGGCCACGGGCGCGCACGTGTACACCTTGGTGTCGGCGAGGTTCTCCTTCTCCTGCGCCTCCATGTCCGCGGACGTCATCGGGCTCTTGACCCATTTTCCGTTCCGCTCGATATACATGGTGCCCCCGGAGGTGACGAGGTGCGAAACCTTGCCGCCGTCCGCCGTCACTTCCAGCGTGTGATCGGTGACGATGGCCTTGAGCATCGCATCGGAGACGGGCTTGCAGGCCGGGCTCTTCTGCGCAAGCGCGACGCCGGATGCGGCAACCGCCACCAGCGCCACCATCGTTGCAGCAACGCTCGAACGCTTCATCGATTACCTTTGCGGGAGACTTGGGGTGACAGGTGTACCACCGTTGCGCGCGCCCGTGTTGTACGCCCCCGGACCGTGTGAATATTCGCGCCGGCGAAGGCCGGATCAGCGAGCCGGATGCAGCGGCAACAGCAATCGCGACGACGACAACACCGTATTCACGCTGCTGGTACCCACGCCGGCGTGCCGGAAGCTCATCAACGCGGGCACGGCGGGATCCTGGTCGTCGCTGGCGAGCACCAGGCGCAGCACGCCGCCAACCGCCACATGTTGCGCATTGCAGACTAGCGGAACGCGGTAACGAACGACCGTTCCAAGCGGCACTGCCTCGTACGTGCGGCACGGCAGCACCGGCGCGCCCTCGCGACTGGCCGCAGCGTCCACGGCGCGCAGCCCCGCGCGCATGTAGCCCGCGGTGACGTCGCGCGTGCTGCCGTCCGGCGCGACGTATTGCAGGACGGCGATCCACCCCGTGTCCGGCGCGGTGCTGGTCGCGTCGAGCTCGATCTCCATGTCGCCCACGAGATCGCATGCCTCCGCGAATGGCGCGCTGGTCCACGTCAACGACACCGGCGGATCGCTTTCGCTGGGCCGCGTGCGCAGCGTCCCGGGTCCCACGGTCATCAGCGAACGCGAGCCCGGCGACCCTTCATCGGCCGCCAGCGCGCCATCCGCGCGCAATGCCAGCGAGCGATACGTGGTGCCCGGCACCGGCCATGACGGCGACGCGTGCCAGCCGTCGCCGCCCGGGATCACATAGCGGATCGGCGGCCCGTCGAGGATGCCGGTATCGCGCTGCTTGAGCCAGTGATCGAACCACGCCAGCGCCTCGACGTGCAGGCTCTCCCACGGCCACGCCAACCCGTGCGCGCCGAGCATCGCCACGCGCACGACGGGACTGTGCGCGAGCGCCGCATGCGTCGGGAACGTCGACGGCAAGTGCAGCGGCACGTTGTCCCAGTCGCATCCCAGGTAGACGGGGATGTCGACGCGCTCCAGCAACGGCATCAGGTTGCGCGCATCCCACCACGCGTCGCGCAGCGGATGCTCGACCACGATGGCGCGCCACAGGTCGTCCCAGGGATGCGCCGCGTGGTGCGTCTTGAGCACGAAGCGCAAGCCCGCCATCGCCGCCTCGCCGTTGGCGCGCGCAAAGCGCGCGTGCACGGGCGCCGACAGCAGGATCTCGCGCAACGCGGACACGAGCTTGCTGCGCAACAGCGGGCTGCCCGCATGCGCTGACGTCATGCCGAGTGCAGCGATAAACGGCGTCACGAATGACGTGCTGGCGAGCCCGTGGTGCACGACCGCCTCGTACAGGTCCGACGACACCGCCACCGGGAAGATCGCCTTCAGGTGCGGCGGCCGTTCCACGGCCGCTTCCAGCTGCGACATCGCGAAGTAGCTGATGCCGACCATGCCGACGTTGCCGTCGCACCACGGTTGCGCAGCCGTCCACTCGACGAGCTCGTACAGGTCGCGCCGCTCGCGCGCGTCCATCAGCGAAAACGTGCCGCCCGACCCGCCTGTGCCGCGCAGGTTGGCGATCACGTGCACGTAGCCGCGCGGCACGAAGAAATCGGACGCGCCCGCCTCCACGAAGCCGGCGGGAATCCCGACGTTCTGGATCTGGCGCAGGTAGGGCGACGCCGCGATCAGGGCCGGATAACGGCCTGGCTGCGCCGGCCTATGCACGTCGGCCAGCAAGTCGATGCCGTCGCTCATCGGGACACGAACGTCCTCGTCGAGCGTCGCCGTGTACTCCGGCTGCGACAGGTTCCGATAATCGCGGCCCGTGGTCTGCGGGCCGTTGAGCTGGCGTTGGCCCGGCTCGGTGCCGGAGACGGGTAGCGTCATGCGTGTTCCTCGGATAGGCGAGGCTTGCCGGCTCAGCGGCCCTTGCGAATGCGCACCCAGGCTTCGTGCAGCACCGGCCGCGCCGCGTCCTCGATCTCCCGTAGTTCCTCCGTCCCGATCAGGTCGGCGGGATCGTTGGAGCGCATGCGCAGGATCATGCGGTCAAGCGTGTCGCACAGCTTGCGCTGGGCCGGATCGTCCGCGCTGCACAGGAGGCCGATGTTCCAGCGGAGCTGGACCATCCGCTCGACCTTGTCCATCGCCTTCCAATCACCCGCCGCCGCCGCGCGTCCACCGCCCCAATCTTCCTTCAGGCTCTCCTTGTGGACGCTGGCCGCCACCATCATTGCCATCAGCTCCGACAGCGACGTGCGCATCGCCGCAAGCCACCGCTCGCGATTGGCGGAGAGCACGCTGGCATTGAACTGCCAACGCGACACGATGAGGCTCACGACCGGCGCGATGATCGCCGCCGCCAGCGCGGAACAGGCGACGATGAAGCTCAGCGTGCTCGAACTGTTCATCATTCCCCCTGGGGCGTCCCGCAGCGCTCGGGCCGCGGCGTACCGACCCGGTTGACGTTTGCGATGGGCGCACGTCCGGCATAGTAACGCTGCCGCAGCGCGT
>JAFEDG010000054.1 GCA_018241745.1 Pseudomonadota bacterium | reverse complement strand
CGCGATCGCCACCCGCGTGATCGAGTTGCGCAACCATCGGATCGTCTACGACGGCGCGCCGCCGGCGGCGGACGCCGTGGCGCCGTTGGCGACGTCCGCCATGGCTGCCGCGCGGGACGCGCCCTGAAGGGGGCGCCGATGGCTGTCTACCTCGACTGCACGAATACGCGCCGGGCATTCCACCAGACCGGCATCCAGCGGGTCGTGCGCAATATCGTTCGCTACAGCGACGAAGCCGCGCAGCGGCACGGCGTGGCAATCGTTCCGGTCTACCTCTCCAACCGGTCGTTCCATCGCGCTGCCCGCACGCCGGATGGTGAGCTCGTGTTGGCGCCGGAGCCGGATCCGGCGACGCTTCGGGACGAGCCGCTGAAAACGTTGTACTGGCACGTGATGTGCGCTGCAGCGCGTTGGGTGCCGGGAGGACGGGTGCGCAAGTGGCTGGTGGCTCCCGCCGCACGTGATGGCATGGCGCGCGTCGTCAGCCGCGTGATGCACACGCTGCACTTGCGGCGTTCGACACTGTGGATCAAGGCGGCAGAGCCGGCGGTGACGTTTCGCCCCGGCGACGTCCTCGTCGCGCTCGACCTCGACATGGACCAGGGCATGGTCCCGGCCGTCCACCACGCGCAGGCGGCGGGCGCACGCATCGTCTGCGTCTGCTATGACCTCATCCCGCTGTCGCATCCGGAAGGTCTGCCGCCCGCTTTCGTCGACGCGTTCGCCGACTGGAGCGAGGGAGTGCTGGCCCACGCCGACGACGTGATCACGATCTCGGCTGCGGTCGCCGACGACGTGCGGGCGCACTTCGCGCGCGGCGGCGCCACGCTGCGCGCCCGCAGCGTGCGTGCATTCAGGCTCGGTCACGAAACCGACGTCGTGGCTGGCGCGGTGCGCGCGGCGTTCGCAGAGCGATTCTTGGCCGGCGACCACGTTCCGGCATTTGTGACGGTCGGCTGGATCGATACGCGCAAGAACCAGAAGGTGGCCATCGAGGCGCTGCGCATCCTCGGCGAACGCGGATACGACGCACGCCTTGTGGTCATCGGCAAGTGCGGCCCCACGACTGCGCAGGTGCTGGACTGGCTTCATCGACAGCCGGACCTCGCGGCCCGCGTCGACGTGTACCACGACGCGAGCGACGCGGAAGTCGACTATGCGTACCGGCATTGCGCGGCCGTCATCTGTCCATCGCTGGTCGAAGGATTCGGGCTGCCGCTGCTCGAGGCACTGGCGCGCGGCGCACACGTGTTTGCGAGCGACATCCGCGTGTTCCACGAGGTTGCCGGCGCGTCTGCGACGTATTTCGACCCGCGCGACCCGCGCGATCTGGCGGCGCGCCTGGCGGCGTTCCTGCAAGGCCGGAACGAGCCGGCCTCGCCGCAGCCGATGGCGCGCTGGCCGGGCTGGCGCGACAGTGCGCGCCAGTTCTACGACCTCGCGCTCGGCGCGCCCGCCGCATGATGAACGACGCGCCACTGCGCGTCGGGCTGTCCGAGACGCTGCTGTGCGATCCGCGCACGCGGCACGCGCTCGACGGCATCGGCGTCTATACGATCGCGATGCGCGACCATCTCGCGCGCCTTCCCGCGACGCGGATCGTGCCGTTCGTCATGGGCCGCGTGCCCACGGCGGACCTGCCACCTGGCGCCCTGCGCTACCCGGGCCCGTCGCGGCTCGGTCCCGCACTCTCGATCGTGCCGTGGCGCAGCGCGCACCTCGCGCGCACGGTCGACGTGCTGTTCGTGACGGACTACCGCATCCCCGCGACGCGCGGCGTGCCGGTCTGTGCGACGCTGCACGACGCGATCCCGTTGAGCCATCCGCATTGGGCCAACGCGCGACATCGTCGCCTGAAGAACCTCATCATGCGCCGTGCCGCCGCCAATGCCGACCACGTCATCGCGATCACGCACGCGATGGTGGGCGAACTGGTGCGCCACTATCGCGTGCCGGAAGCCCGCATCAGCCTAGTCTCGCCCGGCGTCGACGCCCGCTGGTACGAGCGCGAGCCGGATGCGGCCCTCGCGGATGTCGCGCAGCGCTACCGGCTGCCGCCGACATACTTCCTGTTCGTCGGCACCCTGCAGCCGCGCAAGAACCTGGAGCGCCTGGTCGCCGCGCACGCGTCGCTGCCTGCGCCGCTTCGCGCGAGTTGGCCCCTCGTGATCGTGGGCCGCGCCGGATGGGGCGTCGACGACCTCGTCGCGCGACTGCGCGCCGCGCCGGCGGACGGCGACGTGCGCTGGCTCGAGCGCGTGCCCGATGCGGATCTGCGGCCCCTGTACCAGCGCGCTGGCGCGCTTGCGTTCCCGTCACTGTACGAAGGCTTCGGCCTGCCGGTGGTGGAAGCGTTCGCGTCAGGATTGCCGGTGCTCGCATCGACGGTCACTTCGTTGCCGGAAATCGCCGGCGACGCGGCGTTGCTGGTCGACCCATACGACGAGGCGGCGCTGGCGCGCGGACTCGCGCGGATGGCCCAGGACGCCGCGCTGCGGGCGGAACTGGCCGCGCTGGGACGCGCGCGTGCGCGTCGCTACGACTGGAATGCGTCGGCGATCCGTGCGCGGGAGGTGCTGCGCGCGCTATGCTGACGGCATGACCGGCAAGGACTCGACGCATCCTGCGTCGCCCATCGACGTGCCCGCGAATGTGCAGCACAACGCGGTCGCACCGACGCTTGCCGACCTGCTGCGCGAACACGGCGCGACTTTCGTCGCGGCCGCGTGGCGCACGCTGCTGCAACGCGAACCGGATCTGGCGACCGCGGCCGCATGGGCGGCCGAGATGGAGCACGGCCGCATGGACCGGCTCGACGTCGTCATCGCGCTCGCCGATTCGGCGGAAGGCCGTGCGCGCGCCGTCGAGCTCGAGGGGCTCGCGGCGGCGCGGCGGCGTCGGGCATGGGGCCGCTGGCCGGTCGTCGGCCCGCTCGCGCGGCGGTTGCACGCGCTCTGGCAGCTGCCGGCGGTGGCGCTGCGCGTCCATGCGCTCGAGCAGCAGATGGACCGCGCGCAGCACGCGACGACGCGCCTCGGCGATGCCGCCACGCACGCGGACCATCGTTTCACGCAGCTGGACGAGGGACTGCACGCAGCTGCCGGCACGGCGACTGCGGCGGCCGCTGCAGCGGCATCGGCGGCTGCGGCGGTGGCCGCCGCGCAGGTGCAGCAGCAGCACGCGCAGCGCGAACTCGCGGATCGGTTCGCAACGCAGCTCGCTGTGCATAATGAAGCGCAACGCGCCGCGCGCGACGCCCAGGACAGTGCGGCCAAGCACGTGCGCACGCGCATCGACGCGATCACCGCGGCGATGCAGGATGCGTTCGGCGTCGTGCTGCCGCGCGCGGAACTCGAGGCGTTCTACGTGCGCTTTGAGGATCGGTTCCGCGGTCCGCGCGACGAGATCAAGGCACGCGCCACAACGCATCTGACGGCCGTGAAGGCCGCCATCGGGCGCGTGCCTTCCGGCGCCGGGGGGGTGCTCGATATCGGCGCGGGGCGCGGGGAGTGGCTCGAACTGCTCGCCGAGCACGGCATTCCCGCGCGTGGCATCGATCACAGCGCCGCGATGGTTGCCGCGTGCCGCGCGGCGGGCCTCCACGTCGACGAGGCGGATGCGCTTGCCCACCTCGCGGCCGTCCCGCCGCGATCGCTCGCGGCGATCACCGTGTTCCACGTCGTTGAGCACTTGCCGTTCACCAGCCTCGTGGCGCTGGTCCAGCACGCGCACGCGGCGCTTGCCCCGGGCGGGTGCCTCGTCGTCGAGACCCCCAATCCCGAGAATCTGCGCGTCGGCGCGTGCTACTTCTACCTTGACCCGACGCATCGCCACCCGCTGCCGCCAGACGTGCTGCGCTTCGTGCTCGAAGACCGGGGCTTTGCCGATGTGGACGTGCAGCGCCTGCACGCGATGCCGGGCGCGCTGCGGCTGCCGGGCGACGGCACGGCCCTCGCGACGGCGCTCGACGCGATATTGTCGGGCCCGCAGGACTACGCAGTGACTGGAATGCGTCCGCTGGCATCTGCGGCGGGAAACGCGCGCAATGGCTGACGTTCGCGCGCTCACCGTCGACCTGACGCCGATGCTCGTCGGCGCCGACAATGGCGGCGCCAAGATCTTCGTGCTGCAGCTGGTGTCCGCACTCGTGGCTGCAATGCCGGACTGCCGCTTCACGTTGCTCGCCCGCGCAAGTACCGCCGTCGAATTGCGTGCGCGCTTCGGCGACCGGATGACGATCGTCACTTCCCTCGACGACTGTTCGCCGGCATCGGGCGAGCCGTTCGCGCGGCGTGCCGCGCGTGCGGCGTTGCGCGCGTTGCCGCCACGGGCCGGGAACTGGGCCCGGCGCCTGGCGGATCGCGTCGCGCCACGTCGTGGGCAGGTGGGCGCCGGCACCGGGGGAGGCGAAGCGTGGTTCTGCCCGTTCACCGCGACGTCGCGCGTGCCCGCGGGCCTGCCGGTAGTCGCAACGCTCTACGATCTCCAATACCGCGCGTATCCGCAATTCTTCACCGACGACGAGCGTGCGGAGCGCGATCGCAATTTCCGTGCGGCGGCGGCACGCGCGGACGTGCTCGCGGCGATTTCGGAATTCTCGCGTGACGAGGCGATCGCGTCGGGGCTCGTCGACGCCGGCCGCGTCGTGGCGATTCCGATCCAGGTGGCGCCGTCGCGTGTCGCGCCGACAGATTGCAGTGCGCCGGCCGCCGGCCTCGTGCCCGACCGCTATTTCCTGTATCCGGCGAACTTCTGGCCGCACAAGAACCACGCGATGCTACTCACTGCGTATGCGCAGTGGGTGGGACGCCGGCGCGGTGGAGAGCTCGCGCTCGTGTGCACGGGCGCGGAAGGCGCGCGCGCCGATGCGTTGCGCGCATCGGCGCGGCGGATGGGCCTCGGCGCGCGCGTGCACGTGCCCGGGTTCCTGCCGGACGACGCGTACGCGGCAACGCTCGCCGCCGCGCGCGCCGTGATCTTCCCGTCGTTGTACGAAGGCTTCGGCATGCCCGTCATCGAGGCGATGGCTGCGGGCGTGCCGGTCGCGTGCGGCAATCGCGCCGCGTTGCCGGAGGTCGCCGGCGGCGCCGCGCTGCTGTTCGACCCGCGGCGACCGGACGCGATCGTCGATGCGCTGGAGCGCCTCGCAAACGACGACGCGCTCAGGGCCAGGCTCATCGCATTAGGCCGCGCGCGCGCAGCCCAATGCGCCCGGCCGGAGGCGATGGCTGCCGCCTACCGCGCGTTGTTCGCCCGCGTTGCCGGTGGCGCAGGCATTGCGACGGAGCTGCGCGGACGCCACGCGGATGGCTGGGCCGGGCCGGTGCTCGAGGTCGCGCGTGCCGCGGGCCAGCGCACGCACCGGCTGTCGCTCGTGGTGTCGGTACCGCCGTGGCATCCGCACTCGGCGGTCGACGTCGAGTCGTGCGATGGCCGGCGCATCCGCCTGCGCTGTCCGCGCGGCGCGACGCGTGCGCTCGACCTGCCGCCTGACGTGTCGAGAATCGCGCTCGGCCCGACGTTCCGGCCAGCGGACGTCGGCCTCAATCCGGATACGCGCGCATTGAGCGCGCAACTCGTGAGTGCGGCGCTCGTAGCCGACGACGGCTCGCGATTCCTCCTCGTGGACGAGGTGGCGTGCGGATCGCGGTCGTAACGCCGTCGTTCAACCAGGCCCCGTTTCTCGAGCGTGCGCTCGAGAGCGTCGCGGCTGAGCTGCGGCTAGGCGACGAACACGTCGTGTTCGACGGCGGCAGCCAGGACGGCTCGCTCGCGATCCTTCAGCGGTGGGACGGGAGAATCCGTTTCGTGTCCGAGCCGGACGGCGGGCAGGCCGACGCGGTCAATCGCGGCCTGCGCGCGACGACGGGCGAGATCGTCGGCTGGCTCAACTCGGACGATTTCTACTATGCAGGCGCCTTCGACGCCGTGCGCGCGGCGTTCGCGGCGCACCCGGGGGTCGACGTCGTGTACGGCCACGCCGACCATGTCGACATCAGCGGCACCCCGTACGAGCGCTACCCGACCGAGCCGTTCGACCTGCAACGGCTGTTGCAGACGTGCTTCATCTGCCAGCCTGCGTTGTTCTTCCGCCGCCGCGTCATCGCGGACGTCGGCATGCTGGACGCCTCGCTGCACTACTGCCTCGATTACGAATACTGGCTGCGCCTGGCGCTGGCTGGGCGCCGGTTCCTGTATATCGACGCGCGACTCGCGGCGTCGCGCATGTACCCCGCAAACAAGACGCTCGGCTCGCGAGTTGCCGTCCACGAGGAGATCGTGGCGATGTTGCGCAAGCGAGTGGGCCGCGTGCCGGATCGCTGGCTGTTCAACTATGGACACGCGGTGGCGGACGCCCATATCGACCGGGCCGCGCATCCGTGGCGCTACGGCCGCTGCATGGTGCGCGCATCCGTGGCGGCCGCGCTGCGGTACAACAGGCGCGTAAGCCGAGCCATGCTGACGCAGGTGATCGCGTGGACGCGCGCGAGCGCCTTGCGACGCCTCCGGGGCCCGGCCCCGTCGGCATGAACGTCGGCTTCGATATCAGCCAGACCGGCCGTGGCAAGGCCGGTTGCGGCTACTTCGCCGCCGCGATGATTGATGCGTTGCTGCGCATTCCCGACGCGCGACGGTACACGCTGTTCACCGATTTCGGCGACTTCTACTTCGATCCCGACGTTCGCTGCAGCATCCCGCGCGTCGCGGCTGCGCGCGCCGTCGCCGGCCCGCGCCATCCGACGCGCGCGGCAGCCCACGAGTTCTGGTGCACGCCGGGACTCGACCGCCGGCTTTGCGGACTGGACGTCGTGCACGCGAACAACTTCTGGTGCCCGGACCACCTCGCGTCGGCGCGGCTGGTGTACACGCTCTACGACCTCGGCTTTCTCGCCGACCCCGACTGGACGACGGAAGCCAATCGCGCCGGATGCTTCGCGGGTGTCTTTCGCGCGGCGCAGCGCGCGGACGCGATCGTCGCGATATCGGAGGCGTCGCGCACGCATTTCCTCGCGACGTTTCCCCACTATCCCGCGGAGCGCGTCAGCGTCGTATACCCCGCATCGCGTTATGCGTTGGCGCCGCCGGACGTTGTCGCGCCGCGCGTCGCGCTGGACCTCGGCGGCGTGCCGTTCTTCCTGTGCGTGGGCACGCTCGAGCCGCGCAAGAATCAGCGCGCGCTCGTGGCCGCCTATGCGGAATACCGCGCGCGGGGCGGACCACGCATCGCGCTCGTGTTCGCGGGCGGCGACGGCTGGTTGATGGAGGGCTTTGCCGACGAGGTGGCGGCACACCCGTTCGCGCCGGACGTGCGTTTCACAGGCTACGTGAGCGATGCGGAGCTCGGGTGGCTTTACACGCACTGCATCGCCAACGTCTACGTCTCGCGCTTCGAGGGCTTCGGCCTGCCGGTGCTGGAAGGCATGGCGTACGGCGCACCGACGATCTGCGCCAACAACACGTCGCTGCCGGAGGTGGGCGGCGACGCAGCGTGGTACGTCGATGCGGGTGACGTCGCCGCCATCGCGGCGGCGCTGCTGGGCGTTGTGGCGGATCCGCAGCGACGCGCCGCGATGTCGGCGCAATCGCGCGCACGGGCGGCGCACTTCGATTGGGGCGCGTCCGCGTCGGCGCTTGCTGCGGTGTACGACGACGCGGTCCGGCGGCCGCCGCTCGCATTGGCGTGACGCACGCCCCGCGCGGCCTGCGCGGACCGCCGCGCGCGTCGCGCTTCAGTCCGGTGGCGTATGCACTGGATAGCCGTGCGCGCGCGCGAGTTCGTCGCGATGGGCCTCGCGATAGTCGGCTTGCACCATCTCCACGACCAGTTCGCGGAACGTCGTGCGCGGCGTCCAGCCCAGCTGGCGCTTGGCCTTGCTCGCGTCGCCGAGCAGCGTCTCCACTTCGGCGGGACGGAAGTAGCGCGGGTCGACGGCGACGACGGTGCGCCCTTGCGCGTCGAGCGCATGCTGGCCCGCGCCGCTGCCTACCCACTGCAGCGGCATGTCGAGCTCCTGGGCCGCGAGGTCGACGAATTCGCGGACGCTGTGCTGCTCGCCGGTGGCGATCACGTAGTCCTCGGCCGTTGGCTGCTGCAGCATCAGCCACTGCATCTCGACGTAATCGCGCGCATGGCCCCAGTCGCGCCGCGCCTCGAGGTTGCCGAGGTACAGGCAGGACTGCATGCCGAGCTTGATCCGCGCCAGCGCGCGCGTGATCTTGCGCGTCACGAACGTCTCGCCACGCAGCGGCGACTCGTGGTTGAACAGGATTCCGTTGCACGCGTACATCCCGTAGGACTCGCGGTAGTTGACGGTGATCCAGTAGGCATAGAGCTTGGCCACGCCGTATGGCGAGCGCGGGTGGAACGGCGTCCGCTCCGTCTGCGGCGTCTCCTGGACGAGGCCGTAAAGCTCGGACGTCGATGCCTGGTAGTAGCGCGTGGTCTTCTCGAGCCCCAGCACGCGCATCGCCTCGAGGATCCGCAGCGCGCCCAGCGCGTCGGAATTGGCCGTGAACTCCGGCTCCTCGAAGCTCACCGCGACGTGGCTCTGCGCGCCGAGGTTGTAGATCTCGTCGGGTTGCGTCTTCTGGATCACGCGCAGGATCGACAGCGAATCCGTGAGGTCGCCGTAGTGGAGGACCAGGCGCGGGTCGTCGACGTGTGGATCCTCGTACAGGTGGTCGATGCGCTGCGTGTTCAGCGACGACGAGCGCCGCTTGATGCCGTGGACCACGTAGTCCCTTCCGAGCAGGAATTCGGCGAGGTAGGCGCCGTCCTGGCCGGTGATGCCGGTGATGAGCGCGGTCTTGCGCCGGGGTCGGGATTCGTTCATCGGGATGCTGTCGTGCGGGAAAGTCGTTCGAGGTGATGGTCCACCATGTCGGCGATGAACGTCGCGAACGGGCGGGTCGGATGCCAGCCGAGTTCGCGGCGCGCCTTGCCTGCGTCGGCGACCGTGGGACCCGTCTCGGAGAGGCGCACGAAGCGCGGGTCGGAGACGATGTAATCCTGCCACGCGAGGCCCACGTGCGAGTACGCCGCTTCGCACAGCTGGCGCACCGTGCGCAACTCGCCGGTCCCGATCACGTAGTCGGTTGCCTGCGGTGCCTGCAGCATCCGCCACATCGCGTCGACGTAGTCGCCGGCATAACCCCAGTCGCGCGCGGCGTCGAGGTTGCCGAGCGCAACCTTGCCGTCCCGTACGAGCGGTTCGCCTTCCTCGTTGAGCACCGCCGACTCGGCGATGCCGAGCTTGGCGCAGGCGGCACCCAGCGCCACCTTCTGCGTCAGGAAGCGCATCTCGCGCAGCGGGCTCTCGTGGTTGAACAGGATGCCGCACGCGATGTACATGCCGTAGCTGCGGCGGTACACGGCGGCCATCTGGTGCGCGTACACCTTGGCGACCGCGTACGGATTGAGTGGATGAAAGGGCGTGTCTTCGTCCTGCGGGCTCGTCGTCACCGCGCCGAACATCTCCGACGACGATGCCTGGTACACCCTGCATTGCGGGTGGATCCGGCGCACGGACTCGTAGACCCGCTGCGCCCCGAGGCCCGTGATCTCGCCGGTTTCCACGGCGCGCTCCCACGAGACGGCGGGGGCGGACTGCGACGCGAGGTTGTAGAGTTCGTCGGGCCGGAACTCCTCGAGCGCGCCGGCGATCGACACCGATTCGGCGAGGTCCCCGTAGAACAGCTGCACGCCCCGGAGGTTTTCGCGCAGCGAGGGGCGGTAGCGTAGCGAGTCGGCGCGACCGAAGCCCGCGACTTCATAGCCCTTGTCCTGCAGCAGGCGGACCAGCAGCTGGCCGTCCTGGCCCGAAACCCCGGCGACGAGCGCGCGACGGGCGGTCACGCGGCCTCCTGCGGACGGAGGGACAGCGCGGGGCGCGGTACGGAGGGGAAAGGCATCGGGCCAGTGTGCCACAGGGGTATCGCGGCGCCGGGACGGCGGCGAGGGCCGTGTCCTGGCCGTAAAGAGGGTGTTGACCGGGATCGGAAAGTGCGCCTATAATCGCGGTCTTCGCTCTTCGAGAACCGCCCGGCAGGGTGGGGCGACGAA
>JAFEDG010000053.1 GCA_018241745.1 Pseudomonadota bacterium | reverse complement strand
CTCGTCGCATGCGACGAGGCCTTTTCTTGCAACTCCGGTCGCCCTGTTTCAGGGCACCGGTTCATCATCCACCCACCGGTCTGACTCCGGAAAGTCGCCGGAGTTCCGGACACGCGGGCCACGCCGCAGTGCGGCGCCGCCCGCGTCGGGGCATCAGGCCGCCTTGCGACCCTTCGCCGCCTTCGTGGCCGTCGCCGCCGCAGCGCGGACGCTGGCGTCGGCCAGGTTCACGACCTGCTTGCTGGCGCGCTGGAACTGGTCGAACGCAGCCGTCGAGGCGGCAAACGTCGACTTCAGCGCGTTGACGGCGACTTCCGAGCCGGCCGGGGCCGACTTGCTGGCCTTGTCGACGATCGCGGCGACGCCCTTCGAGTACGCCGACCACGCTTCTTCGGCGAGCGCCGTGTATTCGGCTTGCGCTTCGGAGGCCAGCGCGTACAGCGTGCGCGAGTAGCCGACCGCGCCCTGGACGCCCGATTCGGCGACCTTGGAGCGGAGCGCCAGGAATTCCGGCAGGTCCTTGACCGACGCGACCGCTTGCGCGTTCTGCACGCCGGTGGCGAGGGCGGCCTTCGTGGCCGTCAGGTTGAGCTTGAACAGCTTTTCGGCGTTCTCGAGCGACAGCGCGGCGAGCTTCGTCGCGTTGGCGACGTTCAGCTTGCTGAACTCGGCGAACGATTCGGTTGCGTTGTACATCGTCATCTCCTTGGGAAACGGTTTGACCAGAGCTTGGGGGCCGCGGACTTTCGCGTGCCGCAATGCGGTATCGAAGCCGCCGGGGGTGGCTTTCTGCCCCGCGCCGACCCGCCTTTGCTGCACCGCACAATCCCAGTATAGGGACGCCTCTGCACCAAGTCAACACTTTTTTGGTGCGCCGCACCAAGTCCCGGCATACCTCCGGCCCTCTCCCAGGCAGGGTTTTATAAATCAGCGGGTTATAATGGACAATCCCGCATGGAGACCCTGCCGTGGCCGACACGCTCCGCACGATCAAGAAGTATCCCAATCGCCGTCTTTACGACACGGCCAACAGCGGCTACATCACGCTCGCCGACGTGAAGCAGATGGTGCTCGAGAACATCGAGTTCCAGGTCGTCGACGCGAAGAGTGGCGAGGACCTGACGCGCTCGATCCTGCTGCAGATCATCCTCGACGAGGAATCGGGCGGCGTGCCGATGTTCAGCTCGGAGATGCTGACGCAGATGATCCGTTTCTACGGCACGGCGCAGCAGACGATGATGGGCCAGTACATCGAGCAGAACGTGAAGGCGTTCCTCGGCATCCAGAAGAAGCTTTCCGAGCAGGCGCGCCAGGTCTACGGCGACAAGACGATGCTGACGCCCGACCTGTGGAAGCAGTTCATGCAGCTGCAGGCACCGGCGATGCAAGGCATGCTCGGCAACTACCTCGAGCAGAGCGCCAAGCTGTTCATGGACATGCAGCAGCGGATGCAGGACCAGACCCGCGGCATGTTTTCCGCGTTCCCGTTCCCCAATTTTGCGCCGCCGCAAACCGGCGCAGACGACGACAAGAAGCGCTGACCTGCGCGTTCGCATCGCAGCATCGGCGCGTTGTGCGCCGCGCTCGCTGCACCGCGTGATGCGCGGCGCGCGCTCCCCACGATGAGCCGCTCCCGTTCCGTCCCGGCGCCCCGCGTCGGCTTCGTGTCGCTCGGCTGCCCCAAGGCCCTCGTCGACTCGGAGCAGATCCTCACCCAGCTGCGCGCCGAGGGCTATGCGATCGCGCCGTCCTACGATGGCGCCGACCTCGTCGTCGTCAACACGTGCGGCTTCATTGACGCGGCGGTCGCCGAATCGCTGGACGCGATCGGCGAGGCGCTCACCGAGAACGGCAAGGTCATCGTCACCGGCTGCCTCGGCGCGCGCGACGGTGGCGGCTTCGTCCGCGAGGCGCATCCGAAGGTGCTCGCGGTCACCGGCCCGCATGCCACCGCCGAGGTGCTCGCCAGCGTCCACGCGCACCTGCCCAAGCCGCACGACCCGTTCGTCGACCTCGTGCCGCCGCAGGGCATCAAGCTGACGCCCCGCCACTACGCCTACCTCAAGATCTCCGAGGGCTGCAACCACCGCTGCACGTTCTGCATCATTCCGTCGATGCGCGGCGACCTCGTCAGCCGGCCGATCGGCGAGGTGCTCGCCGAAGCCGAGCGCCTGCTGCGGGCCGGCGTCCGCGAGCTGCTCGTGATCTCGCAGGATACGAGCGCCTACGGCGTCGATGTCCGCTACCGCACCGGGTTCTGGCAAGGGCGGCCGGTGAAGACGCGGATGCAGGACCTCGCCACGGCGCTCGACGCGCTCGGGCGCGAGCACGGCGCGTGGGTGCGGCTCCATTACGTCTATCCGTATCCGCACGTCGACGACGCGATCGCGCTGATGCGCGCCGACGGCGCAGGCGGCGGGCTGCTCCCCTATCTCGACGTGCCGTTCCAGCACGCGTCGCCGCGCATCCTCAAGCTGATGAAGCGCCCGGCCGCGCCGGAGAAAGTGCTGGAGCGGGTACAGGCATGGCGGCGCGAGCGGCCCACGCTGACGATCCGCAGCACGTTCATCGTCGGCTTCCCCGGCGAAACGGACGCGGAGTTCGACGAGCTGCTCGCCTTCCTCGACGCGGCACAGCTCGACCGTGTCGGTTGCTTCGCCTACTCGCCGGTCGACGGGGCCGCAGCCAACGCGCTGCCCGCGCCGGTGCCCGATGCCGTGAAGGAGGAGCGGCGCGCGCGCTTCATGGCGCGGCAGGCCGCCATCAGTGCGCGCAAGCTGCTGCAGAAGGTCGGTACCACGGTCGACGTGCTCGTCGACGACGTCGTCGAAGCCGGCAGCGGCAAGGCGCGGCGCGTCGAGGCGCACGCGCGGAGCGCGGCCGATGCGCCGGAGATCGACGGGCTCGTGACGATCCGTGACGCCGCGGGCCTCGCGCCCGGGGAATTCGCGCGCGTCCGCATCAGCGGCGCGGACGCGCACGACCTCACCGGCACGCCGCTTCGCTGAAGCCTCCGCGCTGCAGCCCGCAGCGATTGTTGATCACGGCTACAATGCCGGCACCGCAACCACGCGTGGCCGCATCCGGATCCTTGCCATGGGCTTCCGTCGCTCCCTCGTTACCCCCGTCGTCATCTGCGCCACGTTGCTCGTGGCGGGATGCGGTCGCGAACAGGCCACGCCGCCGGGCGCCGCCACGCCGAACGTGACCACGGTCACCGTCGCCGCGCGCGACGTGCCGATCAGCGCCGAGTTCGTCGCGCAGACGCAGAGCTCGCAGGCAGTGAACATCCAGGCGCGCGTGTCCGGCTTCCTCGACAAGCGCGTGTACACCGAAGGCGCCGTCGTACAGGCGGGCCAGGTGCTCTACCAGATGGACGCCAAGCCGTTCCAGGCGCAGCTCGACGCCGCCAAGGCCGCGTTGCAGCGCAACCAGGCCGCGGCGGCCGTCGCCAAGGCCAACCTCGATCGCACGCGCCCGCTCGCGCAGCAGAACGCGCTGTCGCAGAAGGACCTCGACGACGCCACCGGCCAGTACGAGCAGTCCAATGCCGCCGTCGCGCAATCGCAAGCGCAGGTCGACGAGGCGGAGCTCAACCTGTCGTACACGACGATCCGCTCGCCGGTCACCGGCGTCAGCAGCTACTCGGCGATCGCCGAAGGCACGTACGTCAGCCCGACGAACGCGCAGCTGACGACGGTCTCCGTGCTGTCGCCGATGTGGGTGAACTTCAGCCTGTCGGAAAACGAGATGGCGCGCATTCGCGCGCAGCAGAAGAGCGGCGAGCTCAGGATGCCGGCGACCGGCGGGTTCGATGCCGAGATCGAGCTCGTCGACGGCTCGGTCTTCCCGTCGCGCGGTCACATCACGTTCGCGGACCCGTCGTACAACTCGCAGACCGGCACGTTCCTGATCCGCGTGTCGGTGCCCAATCCGCAGGGCCTGCTGCGCCCGAACCAGTACGTGCGCGTGCACTTGTACGGCGCGTCGCGGCCCAATGCGATCCTCGTTCCGCAACGCGCCGTGCAGCAGAACGCCAAGGGCCACTTCGTGTGGACGCTCGACGGCAACGGCGCAGCGCAGATCCGGCCCGTCGAGGTCGGCGACTGGAACGGCGACGACTGGTTCATCACGCAGGGCCTCGTCGCCGGCGACGTGGTGATCGTCGACGGCACGTTGCGCCTCGCGCCCGGCATCAAGGTCAACGCCAAGCCTTACGTGCCGCCGCCGGCACCGCCGCAACCCGCAGCGGCCGCAGCCGCAGCGGCCGGTGCGACGGTGGCCACGCCGCCACCGGGTGCAAGTGGCACCGCGGCGATCGACATGCGCGCGCCGCCCGCGGCCGGTGCAGCTACCGCGAACCTGGGCAGCGTCCGCTTCGCCACGGGGAGCGCGGCACTCGACGCGTCCGCCGCGTCGGCCGTGACGACGATCGCCACGGTGCTCAAGTCCGCCACGACGCGCGTCGCGATCACCGGCTATACCGACCGCACCGGTGACCACGCCGCCAACGTCGCGCTGGCGAAGGCCCGTGCGCTTGCCGTGCGCGACGCCCTCGTCGCCGCCGGCATCGCCGCCGACCGGCTGCAGCTGCGCGAGCCGCTCGACATCATCGGCAGCGGCAGCAACGACGAGGCCCGGCGCGTCGACGTGATCACCCTCGGCTGACGCGACGCATGTTCTCGCGCTTCTTCATCGAGCGGCCGATCTTCGCGACGGTCGTCGCGATCATCCTGTCGCTCGCCGGCGGCGTCGCCGTCTTCTTCCTGCCCGTCGAGCAGTACCCGTCGATCACGCCGGTCCAGGTGACGGTCTCCGCCACCTATCCCGGCGCCGACTCGAAGACGCTGGCCGATTCGGTCGCGGCGCCGATCGAGGCGCAGATCAACGGCGTCGACAACATGCTCTACATGTCGTCGACGAGCTCGTCGACGGGCCAGTTGACGCTGACGGTCTACTTCGCGCTGAACACGGACCCGGACATCGCCCAGGTGCAGGTGCAGAACCGCGTGAACCTCGCGCTGCCGCAGCTGCCGTCGGCCGTCACGCAGCAGGGCGTGTCGGTGCAGAAGAAGTCGTCGTCGATCATGATGCTGATCGCGATCTACGCGGACAGCAACCGCTACTCGCCCGACTACGTCGCCAACTACGCGAACGTCTACGTGCTGGATGCGCTGAAGCGCGTCAAGGGCGCGGGCCAGGCCCAGGTGATGGGCGTGGCCGACCAGGCGATGCGCATCTGGATGAACCCGGACCGGATGGCGTCGCTGTCGATCACGACCACCGACATCGCGAACGCCGTGCAGGCGCAGAACCAGCTGTTCGGCGCCGGGCAGATCGGGCAGCGCCCCAACGCCAACCCGGTGGAGCTCACGTTCCCGGTCGTCACGCAGGCGCCGTTCACCGACCCGCGCCAGTACGAGAACATGATCCTGCGCGCCAATGCCGACGGCAGCGCCATCGTCCGGCTCGGCGACGTGGCGCGCGCGGACGTCGGGTTGCGCCAGTACATCGTCGACAGCAAGCTGAACGGCGTGCCGGCCACGTTCATCGCCGTGTACCAGCAGGCGGGCGCCAACGGTCTCCTCGTGTCCAACGCCGTGCGCAAGACGATGGAGGACATGAAGGCGCAGTTCCCGGAGGGCATCGACTACGTCGTCGCGCTCGACACCAACGACTTCGTCCGCATCTCGATCAAGGAGGTCGTCAAGACGCTGTTCGAGGCGGTGGTGCTCGTCGTGCTGATCGTGTTCCTGTTCCTGCAGAGCATCCGCACGACGATCATCTGCACGGTCGCGATCTTCGTCGCGCTGATCACGACGTTCGCCGGCATGCTTGCGCTCGGCTTCTCGATCAACCTGCTGACGCTGTTCGGGCTCGTGCTCGCGATCGGGATGGTCGTCGACGACGCGATCGTCGTCGTCGAGAACGTCGAGCGCAACATGACCGAGCACCACCTGGAGCCCAGGGCGGCGACGATCAAGTCGATGCAGGAGATCGGCTCGTCGCTGGTGGCCGTCGTGCTCGTCATGGCGTCGGTGTTCGTGCCGGCGGCATTCCTGCCGGGCACCACCGGCCAGCTGTACAAGCAGTTCGCGATCACGATCGTCGTGTCGGTGGCGATCTCCGGCTTCGTCGCGCTGACGCTGACGCCGGCGATGTGCGCGCTGATGCTGAAGCACGTGCCGCCGAAGACGACCGGCTTCTTCGGCTGGTTCAACCGGCAGGTGACGCGCGTCACCGATGCCTTCGGCCGCGCCGTCACGCTGGTGATCAAGCGCGCCGTGCTCGCGCTCGTGCTGCTGGTCGTGCTGCTCGCGGGGATCTGGGGCCTGTTCAGGATCCTGCCGACGAGCTTCGTGCCGCCGGAGGACCAGGGCTATGCGCTGGCCGCGATCATCATGCCGCAGGCCGCGAGCCTCAACCGCACGCAGGAAATCGCCGAGGACATCGACAAGGTCCTGACGACGATCCCCGGCGTCGAGCGGCGCACGATGATCACCGGGTACAGCCTGCTGGACGGGGGTTTCCAGACCAACGCCGGCGCGTTCTTCATCACGCTGAAGGACTTCGACGCGCGGTACAAGGACGTCGAGACGGCCAAGGCCGAGAACGTGCGGACCGTGCTGCTGACGCTCAACCGCGAGGTGCAGAAATTCCCGCAGGGCGTCGTCATCCCGATCGCACCGCCGTCGATCCCTGGCCTTGGCACGACGGGTGGCTTCGAGTTCTGGATCCAGGACACCGGCGCGGGCGATCCGTCGGCACTTGGCACCGTCCTGCAGGACTTCCTCGTCAAGGCGCGCCAGCGGCCCGAGCTCACCAGCCTCGCGTCGACGTACCGCGCCAATACGCAGCAGCTGCGGGCGACCGTCAACCGCGACAAGGCCACGCTGCTCGGCGTGCAGGTGCAGGACGTCTACAGCGCGATCCAGGCGCAGTTCGGCTCGCTGACGGCCAGCCAGTACAACCAGTTCAGCCGCGTCTGGTGGGTCGTTCTGCAGTCGGACGCGAAATTCCGCGAGCGACCCGACGACCTGACGCGTCTGTACACGCGCAACGACCAGGGCAAGATGGTGCCGCTGTCGGCGCTGGTGACGACGAGCTGGGTGACCGGGCCGGACCTGTTGCCGCACTTCAACGGCTTCCCGGCCGCCAAGATCATCGGCAACAACAGCGCCGCGTACAGCTCCGGCGACGCGATCAAGGCCATGGAGGAAGTGGCGCGCGAAACACTGCCCCCCGGCTACACGTTCGCGTGGTCCGGCGTCGCGTACGAGGAGAAGCAGTCCGGCGGCACGTCGGCCGTCGCGTTCGTGTTCGGCCTCATCATCGTGTTCCTGGTGCTCGCCGCGCAATACGAGTCGTGGGCGCTGCCCGGCGCCGTGATGACGGCCGTGCCGTTCGGCATCCTTGGCGCGCTGCTGTTCAACTGGATGCGCGGCCTCACCAACGACGTGTATTTCCAGATCGGCCTGCTGGTGCTGATCGGCCTCGGGGCCAAGAACGCCGTACTGCGCGTATCGGCGGCCGTCGAGTTCCGCGAGCAGGGCAAGTCGATCATGGAAGCGACGATCCTCGCCGGCGAGCAGCGGCTGCGGCCGATCATCATGACGTCGCTCGCGTTCGCCGTCGGCGTGCTGCCGCTCGCGCTCGCGGTGGGCGCCGGCGCCAACGCGCGCCACTCGATCGGCACCGGCATCATCGGCGGCATGCTCGGCGAGACGACGCTCGCGATGCTGTACGTCCCGTTGTTCTTCTACCTGTTCGACGAGCTGAAGGAGCGAAGCGCGCGCAAGAAGGGCGCGCCGCCGCCCGACGCGCACGGCAGCGGCGACAACTCGCTTCCGCCTGCGGTTTCCCCATCGGGCGACACGCCGGAGACGCCGGCATGAGTGCGCAGGTGAATATCGCGCGCGACATGCCGCCACGTGCTGCCCGGTCGTTGCGCGCGGCCGTGCTCGCGACGCTGGTGCTCGCGCTGCCTGCGTGCACGATGGGCCCCGACTACGCGCGCCCGCAGGCCGACGTCCCGCCGGCCTACCCTGTCCCGGCGACGTCGCTGCCACCGGAGCCGCCGAGCTCGCTGCCGCCGGTCAACATCGCGATCGCGACAACGCCCGCGGCCGCCACGCGCTGGTGGACGGCATTCGGCGACCCGACGCTCGACGCGCTCGTCGACGAGGCGCTCGCGCACAACCAGAATCTCGTCATCGCCGCCGCCAACGTCGACGCGGCCGCCGCGATCCTGACGCAGACGCGCTCGTCGCTGTTCCCGCAGGTCGGCTACAACGCGGCCGCCGAGCGCCAGCGCGTGCCCGACACCGGTCTCGCCGCGATCATCCCCAACTACCCGAATCCGCAAAATGCCTACCAGGCGCTGCTGACGGCGTCGTGGGAGATCGACCTGTGGGGCCGCATCCGGCGGCTGTCGGAAGCGGCGCGTGCCAACTTGCTCGCAACCGACGCCGCGCGTGACGGCGTCGTGCTGACGGTCGTCTGCGGCGTCGTGCAGAACTACCTCGCGCTGCGCGGCCTGGACCAGCAGCTCGAGGTATCGCAACGGACGCTGCGGACCTACGCGGAATCCGTCAAGCTGTTCGAGCTGCAGTTCAAGTACGGCCAGATCTCGCAGATGAACGTCGCGCAGGTCCATTCGCAGTATGAAACCGCCGCGGCACAGATCCCGCAGATCGAGACGTCGATCCAGCAGACGGAGAACGCGCTGTCGGTGCTGATCGGCCGCAACTTCGCGGCCATCCCGCGCGGCCGGACGATCGACCAGCTCGCGGCGCCGAGCATCCCGACCGACCTGCCCTCCGCGCTGCTCGAGCAGCGCCCGGACCTCGTCCAGGCCGAGCAGCAGCTGATCGCGGCCAACGCGCAGATCGGCGCCGCGCGCGCGCTGTACTTCCCGACGATCTCGCTGACCGGCGCGCTCGGCAGCTCGAGCGGCGCGCTGCACGACCTCTTCAGCGGGCCGACCCGCGTGTGGTCCTACGCGGGCCAGTTCGTCGGGCCGATCTTCACGGCCGGCGCCGTCAGCGGGCAGGTCGCGCAGGCCGAGGCGCAGGACAACGCCGCCGTCGCCAACTACCGGCTGTCGATCCAGAATGCATTCGCGGACGTCGACAACGCGCTGGTGGCGCACGACCGGCTGCGCGAGCAGTGGAAGGCGCAGACGCGCCTCGTCGCGGCGCTTGCCGAGTACTCGCGGCTCGCGCACCTGCAGTACGACGCGGGGTACGTGCCCTACTCCACGGTGCTGCAGGCCGAGCAGTCGCTGTTCCCGGCGGAGCTCAACCTCGCTGCGATCCGCACGTCCATGCTGAACGGCAGCGTCAACGTCTACAAGGCGATGGGCGGCGGCTGGGTCACCGCGGCGGCGGGGGCGGCACCGCAACCGACGGCAGGTCGCTGACGAACGCCGCGACGGCCTGTCCCACGGCCTTGTTCAGCGCCTCGACGTACGCCGACGCGGTGTTGCCGCGCACCGGTACGCGCTCGCTGTAGCGCTTGCTCCAGAACGGCGCCGTCGAGCCGCGCTCGGCCGTCAGGTAGAACGTGACCGAGAACTGCGCGGCGGCATCGCTGGCGGAGCGCTGGTCGAGGTACATCGCGTCGACGAACGCGTCGAGGATCAGGTCCGCGTCGCCGGGCGTCCCGGGTGAGCCGACGCGCGCGAACGCGCCGGCCTCGCGGAGCGACCGGCCGATGACCTCGGCCAGCATCGGCGCCGGTGCCGTGATGAATTCGTTGTAGTAATCGGTCGTGAAGCGCAGGTCACCGTCGCGGATCACGAACGGGCGGTCGCGGAAGGCGCCGCCCACCGTGACGATGCCGACGCGCAACGACTCGGGCCGCGCCTTGGCCGCGTGCGGCGGCGCCGGCGGGTCGAGCAGGAAGGTTTCCTTGACGGGCGCGGGGCGCGTCAGCGTGCACGCGGCGAGCAGCAGCGACGCCGCGAGCCCGGCGACGGCCGAGCGCCGCGCGAGCGTGCGGCCCGGGTTGGCAGTACGGATCATGGCGTGCGCTCCAGCGGCTTGGGCGGTTGCCCGAACAACAGGTTGGACGGATAGCGCTTGGCGTCCTC
>JAFEDG010000052.1 GCA_018241745.1 Pseudomonadota bacterium | reverse complement strand
GGCCGTGCAGGAGCGTTACCCGGGCGTGGCGTTCCAGATCGTCTCGGATGCCACCGACGTGAACTTCCCGCGACTGCTCGCCGGCGAACTGGACATGCTGTTCGGCGTGCTCCCGCCCGGCGAGCGCGTGCCGGACCACCTCGTCGCGCGGGCGGTGACCGAGGTGGCGCTGCGCGTGATCGCCGCGCGCGGGCATCCGCTGTGCGACCGCAGCCGCGTCGAGGCCACCGACCTCACGCGCTACCCGTGGGCCGTGATGCAGCACGATCGCGAGCTCGTCGCAAGCCTCGTCGACGCGCTGCGCACCGACGGCGTCGGCGACCTGCGGATCGCCGTCGAGGCTACGTCGCTGTCGTCGCTCGTGCGGCTGCTGAAATCCGGCCCGTACCTGAGCTGCGTCGCCGAAGGCATCGGTGCAATGCCGGAGTTCGACCTCGCGTTCGTGCCGTACCGCCAGCGCATCGTGCGCGGTGCCGCCGGCGTCGTCATGCACCGGTCGCTCGCGAGCTATGCGCCGGCGACGTTGCTCGTCGAGCACGTCGCCGCGCGCGCGCTGCCGCGCGCGTGATACGTCAGAACGCGCTGCGGATCGTGCCGCCGTCGGCGCGCAGCGCCGCGCCGGTGGTCGCCGCCGACAGCGGGCTTGCAATATAGACGACCATCGCCGCCACCTCGTCGGGCGTCGTGAAGCGCTTGAGCAGCGACGTCGGCCGCGCGGTGCGGAAGAAGTCGCGCTCGAACTCCGCGGCCGATTGCCCGGACGCCTTCGCCAATGCCGCCGTGAAGTCGCCGACGCCGCGCGAGCTCGTGGGCCCGGGCAGCACGCTGTTCACCGTGATGCCGGTCCCGGCCGTCGCCTCGGCGAGCCCGCGCGCGACGGCGAGCTGGGCCGTCTTCGTCATCCCGTAGTGGATCATCTCCACCGGGATCTGCACGCCGCTTTCGCTGGAAATGAAGATGATGCGGCCCCAGTCGCGCTTGCGCATGCCCGGGAGATAGGCGCGTGCGAGCCGCACGCCCGAGAGCACGTTCGTCTCGAAGAAGCGGGTCCAGTCGGCATCCGGAATATCCTCGAACGCCTTCGGCTCGAAGATGCCCAGGTTGTTCACGAGGATGTCGATGTCCGGGTAGCGCTGGACGAGCGCGGCGGCGACGTCGGCTCGCGCGAGGTCGCCGGCAAAGCCGTCGACGTCGCGGCCCGTCTCGCGCGCCAGCGCGGCGACCGCGTCCGCGACGCCCTGGTCGGTGCGCCCGTTGACGATCACGCGCGCACCTTCGCGCGCGAGCCCCTGCGCGATCGCATGTCCGATGCCGGCCGTGCTGCCCGTGACCAGCGCCCGCTTGCCTTCCAGCTTGAGATCCATCCGTGCTCGTCCTTTCGTTGTCCGGTCGTGCAATCGGCGCATAATGCGCGCCTGCCCGCCGCGCGTCGCAACCGCCTCGTGGCCGGGCCCCTGACCAGACTACCGTGACTGCGCCGCACGTGTTCGCGATCGACGAACTTTTCACGTTCGTGCTCGCGATCCTCGCCATCCTGACGGGCATCGCGCTCAACCGGCGCTTCGCGTGGCTCGCCCGCTCGAACATCCCGCCGGCCGTCAGCGGCGGGCTCCTGTTCGCCGCCGCGTCGGCCCTGCTGTTCCGCTTCGGCGGCATCGAGCTTGCGTTCGGCACGACGATCCGGGGCGCACTGCTGCTGATCTTCTTTGCCGGGCTGGGGCTCGGCGCCAAGTTCTCCGGCCTGCGGCGCGGCGGCTTCGGCGTCGCGCTGATGTGCGCAGCGATCGCGGTGGCGATCATCGCGCAGAACCTTGCCGGCGTCGTGCTCGCGCGGCTGTTCGGCCTCGCGCCGGCGCTCGGGCCCTTCGTCGGCAGCGCGGCGTTCATGGGCGGCCACGGCACGGCGGCGGCGTGGTCGCAGACGGCGCAGGGCAGCGCGTTGCCCGGTGCGTTCGAGATCGGCATCGGCGCAGCGACGCTCGGCCTGATCGCTGGCGGCATCGTCGCCGGGCCGCTCGGTTCCGCGCTGGCGCGGCATGCCGCGCGCCGCGCGGCGGATGCGGGCACGCCGGTACCGGCGACGGATACGCTGCACGCAACGGGGAAGGACACCGGCCTCGTCGACATCCTGAGCTCGGACCGCTGGCTGCGCACGCTGCTCGTGATTTCCGGCGCGCTCGGCCTGGGGCAGCTGTTCGAATGGTGCGCGGCCGGCACGTCGTTCACGATGCCCCCGTTCCTCGCGGCAATGTTCGGCGGCATCGTGCTCACGAACCTCGCCGACGTCGTCCGTCGCCCGCTCGATTCGCACGTCACGGACCTGATCGGCACGATCGCGCTGCGGCTGTTCCTCGCGATGAGCATGCTGAGCCTCAAGGTCTGGGTGCTCGCCGACTACGCGGGCCTGATGGCGGCGGCCGTCGTCGTGCAGGTGGCGATCATCGCCGCGCTTGCGTGCGTGCTGTTCGTCCTGTTGCGCCGCGACCACGACGCTGCCGTCGCGGCGGCAGGCTTCGTCGGCTTCGGCATCGGCGCGATGCCGGTCGGCCTCGGCACGATGCGGCGCCTCGTCGACGTCACCGGTCCTGCGCCGCGCGCGTTCCTGATCGTCACGCTCGCCGGCAGCCTGTTCCTGGATGCGGCCAACGCGGTCGTCATCGACGCGTTCTTCGACCATTTCTGACCGCCACGGCGTGGCTTCCCGGCGACCGGGAGGCGGGCCGCGGCCTTTGCGACGAGGCTAGACGCATGCACGCAGCAACCCGGTGGAAGTTCTCTTACGTCCTGCGCGCGGGTACGGCGCTGCTGGCGGGCACGCTCGCATGCGCCGCCGCGGCCGCCACGCCGGCCGCAGTGGCAGGCGCTCCGCACGCCGCTGCCAGCGCGTCCCAGCCGGCGGCAACCCCGCCGCCGGGGCCGGAAGCCGGCACGGCGAGCCACGCCGTCCACCTCGTGCCCGGTCTGCGCCCGTGGACGGGCGACCTCGACGGCATGGAGAAGCGACGCATCATCCGTGCGCTCGTGCCGTACAGCAAGACGTTCTATTACGTCGAGAAGGGCCGCGCCCGGGGCATTTCGTACGACGTGTTCAAGGCATTCGAGGACGACCTCAACCGGACGTTGAAAAGCAAGACGCTGAAGGTCCACGTCGTGTTCCTGCCGGTGGCGCGCAACGAGCTGATCCCCAAGCTGAACGCCGGCCTTGGTGACGTGGTCTTCGCCGACCTGACAGTCACGCCGGAGCGCCAGAAGGTCGTCGACTTCTCGGCGCCTCTCTACTCCGGCATCCAGGAAGTCGTCGTCACCGGGCCGGGCGCGGAGCCGGTCGCCAACGTGGAGACGCTGTCCGGCCGCAAGGTCTACGTCCGCCCGTCGTCGAGCTACCACGAGCACCTCGTCGAGTTGAATGCGCGCCTCGCGGCCGCGGGCAAGGCGCCGGTCACGATCGTGCCGCTGCCGGAGGAGCTGGAGACGGAGGACGTGCTGGAGATGGTGAACGCCGGCCTGATCCCGATCACCGTCGTCGATCGCTACAAGGCGCTGATGTGGCGGCGCGTGTTCACGGCGATCCGCTTCGACAACGCGGCCATCGTGCACGACGGCGGCGACAACGGCTTCCTGCTGCGCAAGGACAGCCCGCAGTTCAAGGCAGCGCTCGATGCGTTCGTCGCGACGCACCGGCAAGGCACCGCGTTCGGCAACACGGTCGTCAACCGCTACGTGCGCGACCCGCGCTTCGTGAAGAACGCGCTGGGCGACGACGAGCAGCGCCGCTTCGGCCAGGTGATCGACCTGTTCCGCACGTACGGCGATCGCTACGACATGGACTATCTGCTGATGGTCGCCCAAGGCTTCCAGGAGTCCCAGCTCGACCAGGGCGCGAAGAGCCACGTCGGTGCGATCGGTGTCATGCAGATCATGCCGCAGACGGGGAAGGACCTCGGAGTCGGCGACATACACGTCCTCGACAACAACGTGAACGGCGGCATCAAGTACATGCGGTGGATGATCGACCATTACTTCGCCAACGAGCCGATGACGCCGCTCAACAAGGCGCTGTTCGCCTTTGCCGCGTACAACGCCGGGCCGGCGCGGGTCGCGAGCCTGCGTCGCGAGGCGGTGCGCCGCGGGCTCGACCCCAACCGCTGGTTCAACAACGTCGAGCTCGTCGCGGCTGACAAGATCGGGCCCGAGACCGTCACCTACGTGTCGAACATCTACAAGTACTACACGGCGTACCAGCTGCTGGTCCAGCAGGATGCGCAGCTCAGGAAGGTGAAGGCGACGATGCGCGAAGGTGCCGGCGCGCCGTCGAAGTAGGCGGCCGCGCGCCAGTTGCATCCGGGATTGACGCGGCGGCGGCGCGCAACGTTACACTCGCGCTCGCTGCCGTCGCGTCCGCCGCCATGCCCTGCACCCCTTCCGTCAAGCGCTCATCCCGTCCGCCGCCGTCGACGCTCGCCGTCGTCGACATGGGATCCAACAGCTTCCGCATGGAAGTCGGCCGCGTCGAGGGCCGCCAGATCTTCCCGCTCGACACGTGGCGCGAGACGCTGCGGATGGGCGGCTCGCTGGATGCCAAGGGCCGCATCAACGTCGCCGCGCAGCGCGCGGCGCTCGCATGCCTCGCGCGCTTCGGCGAGCGCCTGCGCGGGCTGCATCCGGGCGCCGTGCGCGCGGTGGCGACGAACACGTTCCGCGTGGCGACGAACGCCCCGGAGTTCCTCGCGAAGGCGGAACGGGCACTGGGCTTCCGCATCGACGTGATCTCCGGCGTCGAGGAAGCGCGCCTCATCTACGTGGGCGTCGCGCACCTGTTGCCCGATCACGAGGAGACGCGGCTCGTCATCGACATCGGCGGCGGATCCACGGAGTTCATCGTCGGTCGCGGCCTCGACGCGCTGAAGCTCGAGTCGCTGCGGCTGGGCTGCGTGTCGTGCTCGCAGCGCTTCTTCGGCAGCGGCAAGCTGTCCGCCGCTGCGTTCATCACGGCAGAGACCTACGCGGCGGCGGAGATCGAGCCCATCGCGCGCGAATTCGGCCGCAAGGCGTGGAGCGCAGCGTACGCGTCGTCGGGCACCGCGCTCGCGCTGGCGGCAATCCTCGAAGGCAACGGGATGTCCAGCGGCGGCATCACGCCGGAAGGCCTGCGCGCGCTGCGGGCAAGGATGATCGTCGCGGGCCACATCGACCGCCTCGAGCTCGTCGGCCTCAAGGACGACCGGCGGCCGGTGCTGGCGGGCGGGACGGCGATCATGACCGCCGCGCTTGCCGTGCTGGGCGGCAAGCGGATCGACCCGGTCGGCGGCGCGCTGCGGCTGGGCGTGATGGTCGACATGCTGGGCCGCGCGGAAGCGCGCGACGTGCGCGTCGCCACGATCGAGCAGTTCATGCAGCGCTACCGCGTGGACGACACGCACGCGCGGCGTGTCGGCGACCTGGCCGAGGCGCTGTATCGGCGCGCCGTGGCGCGGCCGAGCCCGGAATCCCTGCTGCGCGTGCGGTGGGCGGCGTTGCTGCACGAGATCGGGCTCACCGTCGCGCACGAGAGCTTCCACCGGCACGGCGCGTACATCCTCGAGCACGCCGACATGCCGGGCTTCTCGGCTCGCGAGCAGAAGGCTCTTTCGCTGCTGGTGCTCGCCTGTCGCGGCAAGCTCGCCAAGGTGGCGCCGCTCGTCGCCGACGCCGACTGGCGCGCGCAGATCCTCGCGTTGCGGCTCGCCGTGCTGTTCCATCACGCGCGGTCGCCGCTCGTCGCGCCGCGACTCACGCTGCGGATGCAACCGCGCATCACGGTCAAGGTGCCGGCCGCGTGGCTCAAGCGCCATCCGCTCACGACGTGGCTGCTCGCGCAGGAGCGCGAGCAATGGCGGCGCGTCGGCTTCCCGTGGCGCGGCTAATGCGTGCCGCGCCGCTGCGCGCTTGCGCCGCGCGCGGCTGACGACGCGCCGATGCCGGGCGATGACGCGACGCTGCGCGCCTACGAACGGGCGCCGGCGACGTTCGCAGACGACTGGGAAGCACAGCCGGAACCGGCCGGGATCGCGTCGCTGGTGCTGCCGCATTTCCGCGCCGGTCCCACGCTCGACGTCGGCTGCGGCAGCGGCTTCTTCACCGCGTGGCTCGCCGCCCGCGGCTTCGACGCCACGGGCGTCGACCCGTCACCCGGCCTGCTCGACGAGGCGCGGCGGCGCCACCCCGGACTTCGGTTCGTGCAAGGCGCGTTGCCGGCGCTCGCCGGATTCGTGCCCGCGACCCATGCCAACGTGTTCTGCAAGACGGTCATCATGCATCTGCCGGCCGCGCTCGTCGGGCCGTCGGTGCAGCGGCTGGTCGCGCTGCTCGCGCCTGCCGGGACGCTGTACCTGAGCTGGCGGACGTCGCCGCCCGGCGGACAGCGCGACCGGCACGGCAGGCTGTACGAGCACGTTCCGCCCGCGCACGTGCGCGAGGCCCTCGCCGGCACGCAGATCCTCGCGGACGAGGAAGCGGTGAGCTCGTCGTCGGACCAGCCGATCCACCAGATCGTCGCGCGACGCCCTTAGCGTCGCCTAGACGAATTCCGGGCCGACGACGCACTTCAGCACGACGGCGTCGTCGCCGTCGCGATGGCGGTCGCTCAGCCACCAGACGGCGCCCTTGCGCACGGACCACGACGCCGGCGTGCCAGTGAGCAGGTAGCCGGCGACGGCGCCGAGCGTGGGCTGGTGGCCGACGACCAGCACCGGCTCGCGATGGTCCGGCCAGTTCGCAGCGAGCAGCACGTCGTCGACGCCCGCGCCCGGCGCGAGTTCCTGCAGGATCTTGAACGCGCGGTTCAGCGCGCGCGCCGTCTGCTGTGCGCGCTCGGCCGGCGACACGAGCACGCGGCAGCCGCTCGGCAGCTGCCGGTCGAGCCAGCTCCCGATACGCTCGGCCTGGCGCAGGCCCTTGGAGGTCAGCCGGCGCGAGAGGTCGGGCTCGCCGGGCTCGGCGTCACAGTGACGCCAGAGGATCAGGTCCATCGTTCTCGCTTGCGTCTTCCGTCCGTTGCAGCCGCGCGAGCAGGTATTCCTGCGCGCTGAAGCGCGGCGCGTCGCCCGGCGCCAGCTGGGTCCACTGCCCGTCGGCCGCGAGCTCCCATGCCTCGCAATTGTCGCGCAGGCATGCTTTCAGGCCTTCGTCGACGACGCGGCGCTTGAGCACCGGGTCGGTGACCGGGAACGCGACCTCGATGCGACCGAAGAAGTTGCGGCCCATCCAGTCGGCCGACGACAGCCACACGTCGCCGTCGTCGGCGGCGCGGCCGTTGCGGAAATACCAGATGCGCGGATGCTCGAGGAAGCGGCCGAGCAGCGAGCGCACGCGGATGCGGTCCGTAAAGCCGTGCACGCCCGGGCGCAGCGCGCAGGCACCGCGCACGATCAGGTCGATGTCCACGCCGGCCTGCGACGCCTCCTGCAGCGCCGCGATCACGCCCTCCTCGAGCAGCGCGTTCATCTTGGCGACGATGCGCGCCGGGCGGCCGGCGCGGGCGTGCGCGGCCTCGCGGCGGATCATCGCGACGACCGCCGCCTGCATCGTGAACGGCGCCAGCAGCAGCCGCTGCAGCGCCGGCGTGCGCGCGAGGCTCGTGATGTGCAGGAAGATCTCGTTGATGTCCGAGCAGATCGCCGGATCCGCCGTCAGCAGGCCGAAGTCCGTGTACAGCTTCGTCGTGCGCGGGTGGTAATTCCCGGTGCCCAGGTGCGCGTAAGGGACGATCCGCTCGCGGCCTTCGGCGTCGACCTCCCGGCGCAGCATCAACGCGAGCTTCGCGTGCGTCTTCAGCCCGAACACGCCATAGACGACCTGCGCGCCCGCGTCCTCGAGCTTCTGCGCCCAGTTGATGTTGGTCTCCTCGTCGAAGCGCGCCATCAGCTCGACGACGACCGTCACTTCCTTGCCGCGCAGCGCGGCGGCGATCAGCGCTTCCATCAGCGCGGAGTTGATGCCGGTGCGATAGACGGTCTGCTTGATGGCGATGACGTCGGGATCGTCGGCGCCGCGCCGCAGGAACTCGACGACCGGGTCGAACGACTGGTAGGGATGGTGCAGCAGTACGTCGTGGCGGCGGATGCACTCGAGCACATCGGCGCCCGCGGGCAGCCTGCGCGTGCGCGCCGGCACGAAGGGCTCGTACTTGAGCTCCGGCACGTCGGCATCGTCGACGAGCTGCATCAGCCGCACGATGTTGACGGGTCCCGCGCAACGATAGAGATCGTCGGCGTCGAGCGCGAACTGCGTCAGCAGGAAGCCTGCGAGGTCGTCAGGGCAGTTGGCGGCCACCTCGAGCCGCAGCGGCAGCCCGAACTGGCGCTGCGGCAACTCGCCCTGCAGCGCCTGGCGCAGGTTGGTCACGTCCTCCTCGTCGATCTCCAGGTCCGCGTCGCGCGTCAGGCGGAACTGCGAATAGGCGACGACGTCGCGTCCCGGGAACAGGTCGGCGAGGTGGGCGTGCATGATCGACGACAGCAGCAGGTACTGGTGCTCGCCGCCGGCGACGGCGTCGGGGATGCGGATCACGCGCGGCAGCACGCGCGGCGCCTTGACGATCGCGATCGTCGACTCGCGGCCGAACGCGTCGTGGCCGGCGAGCTGGACGATGAAGTTGAGGCTCTTGTTGACGATCTGCGGGACCGGGTGCGCGGGATCGAGGCCGATCGGCGTCAGCAGCGGGCGCACCTGCTCGCGGAAGTAGCCGGCCGCCCACGCGCGGATCGCGGGCGTGCGATCGACGTCGCCGAGCAGCCGGATGCCATGCGCGGCGAGCTGCGGGAGGATCGTGTCGTTGAGCAACGCGTACTGGTCGTTGATCAGCGCGCGTGCCCCGGTGGTCACGTCGTGGTACAGCGCCTGCACGCCGGCCAGCGGCATGCGGCCCGTGGCGGTGCGCGTGTGCAGCTGCTGCTTGAGCCCCGCGACGCGGATCTCGAAGAACTCGTCCAGGTTGCTGCCGACGATGCACAGGAAGCGCAGGCGCTCGAGCAGCGGGACCGCCGGGTTCTCGGCAAGGGCCAGCACCCGTCGCTGGAACGCCAGCACGGACAGCTCGCGGTTGATCGGCGATGGTGCCGCTGCCGGCGGGGCGGCAGGGGCGGGTTCGAGGGCCGCGGGGGCGTGCATCGGTTCGAGCATCGAATGGGCGCCGTCGGAGGCGTGCGTCCGGCGGCGGGCTGCTCACTGTTCCCGGGATTTGTGACAGCCGGATGACAGCGTTCCCGGCGCGGCGGGCGTACCGGGGATTATTGCAGTCGCGTGCCCGCCGGTCACGCGGTCGTAACAAACGCCGCCTATTCTCGCCGCCACCAGACCCGGAACCCTTTCAAGAGGACAACCATGCGTATTTCGACACTTGCGTCCTGGCTTGGCGCCGCCACGCTGGGCCTTGCCGCCATCGCTCCCGCGCACGCCGACATCACCGGCGCCGGCGCCACGTTCCCGTACCCGATCTATGCCAAGTGGGCGGAGACGTACAAGAAGAACACGGGCATCGGCATGAACTACCAGTCGATCGGCTCGGGCGGCGGCATTGCCCAGATCAAGGCGAAGACGGTCGACTTCGGCGCGTCGGACATGCCGCTCAAGCCCGACGACCTGACGGCCGCGGGCCTCATGCAGTTCCCGGCGATCATCGGCGGCATCGTGCCGGTCGTGAACATCGAAGGGATCGCGCCCGGCCAACTCAAGCTTTCGGGCCCCGTGCTCGCCGACATCTACCTCGGCAAGATCAAGACGTGGAACGACAAGGCGATCGCCGCGCTGAACCCCGGCGTCACGCTGCCGGCCGACCCGATCACCGTGGTCCGCCGCTCGGACGGCTCCGGCACGACGTTCAACTTCACCGACTACCTGTCGAAGGTGAGCCCGGAGTGGAAGGAGAAGGTCGGCTCCAGCACCGCCGTGCAGTGGCCGGAAGGCGTCGGCGGCAAGGGCAACGAAGGCGTCGCCGCGTACGTCCAGCGGATCAAGGGCTCGATCGGCTACGTCGAGTACGCGTACGCGCTGAAGAACAAGATGGCGCATACGCTCGTGCAGAACAAGGACGGCCAGTATCCGGCGCCTTCGAACGAGACGTTCCAGGCGGC
>JAFEDG010000051.1 GCA_018241745.1 Pseudomonadota bacterium | reverse complement strand
GCCTTGACCAGGTTGGTGAGGCGCGCCAAGTCCAGCGGCTTGCGCACGCCGTTGTCGGTGACGCTGATCGAGCCTTCGTGCGCCGGCGCGTCCTTTTCCTTGGCGGCGGCGCGTTCCTGCGCACGACGCTCGCGGTACAGCACGTAGGCGCGCGCGGCCTCGTGTTCGCCACCGCGCATCAGCGCCAGCTCGACCTGGTCCTGGATCTCCTCGATATGGATGGCGCCGCCTTCCGGCTTGCGCTTCATCAGCGCCGTGACGACCGCGTCAGTCAGCGTGGACACCTGCTCGCGGATGCGCGCGCTGGCGGCACCCTGGCCGCCGTTGACGGCCAGGAACGCCTTGGTCATGGCGACGGCGATCTTGGCCGGCTCGAAGCCGACGACGGCACCGTTGCGACGGATGATCTTGTACTGGGCGAACCGGGGGTCCGCCGAGCTCGCCACCGCACTGCCAGGCTCACCCACGACGAGGTCCCGCGGGGGTACCGCGGCGGTGGGGGCGAGGGTGGGGGCAGCTGTTTGCATGGGTGAATCTCCGGTGATCTTGTTGTGGGGTTCCGGGCGGGCGGTGCAGCGGAAGGACGGCTCCCTGGCAGCGACTGCGCTCCCCCGTGGCAGTGGAAATCGGGTCGATTTCGCCTGCGAAAGTCCCCGGCGTCATGACGTTGGGTTCAAACGCCGGGAAGAACCTCGCTGTAGGACGAAATCTACTATATCTAGTGGTCAAAGCAAGCACCTGAACAAAGGATAGTGGCTGCCGCGCCGTTGCGCAAGGGGATTTATCCACTGGGACGGGGTGCGGAAAGCGTCGATTAATCAGTGGGTTGCGGGAGCGCGCGCAAACCGCCCAAAAAAATTACCCACAGCATCCACCGAACCATCCACCGGTCGGTAAAAGTGTCCGACGTTGCAGCGATACGACATTGATTTGACAGGATGCGGTGCAGCAAATTCGCCAAATCGCCCCGGTTCCGGGGCGTAGGATCATGCCAGCGCGAAAATGGTGCAGGAGGGTCCGACCCTATTTTCCGGCGCCTTGCGCCGCGGAAAATAGGGTCGGACCCGGCAGTGCAACAAGCCGATCCCCGGCCACTGCGACCACGCGGTCGCCTGCCTCCGGCGTCATGACGTAGAGGCCGGTCAGGCGGCCGAACGCGGGGAGGATCGCGCGTCGCCGCCCGACAATGAACGCGGGCAGCCGCACGGACGGGTCCGCGCGACCGCCCAGCCACACGCCGGGGTGAACGTGGCCGCACAGCGCATAGCCGGTCGGCGGCTGCGCCGGCTCGTGGCACGCGATGAACGGCGCCAGCGCGTGCGGCCCGGCGACCGTCGCGATGCCCCAATGCGGCGGCGGGTCGCCGGCATGGTCGTCGTGGTTGCCGCGGATGAGCCGGACGTCGATGCCGTCGTGCCGCGCGCGCCATGCGGCGACGGCGCGGTCCAGCGCGTCGACGCGGCCGTCGCGCGCGTGCAGCAGGTCGCCCAGGATCACGAGCGTCGTCGCGCCGGTGGCGTCCAGCACCGCGGTCAGCCGCGCAAGGTCCGTGGCGTGCGCGCCGCCGGGGAGCGGAATGCCGGCGGCGCGGAACGCGGCGTCCTTGCCGAGGTGGACGTCGGCGACGAACACGGTGCGCATCCGCGGCCAGTGCAGCGCGCGCAGCGCGAGCAGTTCGACGGCCTCGTCGGCGAGCGTAAGGGCGAGGCGCGGCGCGGTCATCGCGCCATTATCGGGGGTGCGGCTTGTCGTCGCGTGCGACGGTGTGCGATAGCCGCGCACGCGCTTGCTGTGCGGACGCGTGCAGCGCACACTCGATCGTTTGCCTCCGCGCGCCGAGCGTTGCCATGCCTCGCTTCTCCGCCAACCTGTCGTTCCTGTTCACCGAAGTCCCGTTCCTCGAACGCTTCGCGGAGGCGAAGCAGGCGGGATTCCACGCGGTGGAATTCGCGTTCGCGTACGACTTCGCGATCCGCGACATCGTCGACGCCGCGGCGGCGCAGCAGCTCGACGTCGTGCTGATCAACGCGCCGCCGGGCGCTTGGGCGGGCGGCGAGCGCGGGCTCGCGTGCGTCGACGGTCGCGAGCACGACTTCGCAGCCGACGTCGTCACCGGCCTGCGCTATGCGTCGGCGTTGCACTGCCCGCGGATGCACGTGATGGCGGGCATCGTGCCGGCGGATGCTGCGGACGAGGATCGCGCACGGGCGCGGCGCCTGTACGTGCGCAACCTCCGCGCCGCGTGCGAGGAGGCGCAGGCCTATGGCGTGACGATCATGATCGAGCCGATCAATCCGCGCGACATGCCCGGCTACCTGCTCAACACGCAGGCGGACGCGCACGCGATCCGCGAGGCCGTCGGCGCGTCCAACCTCAAGGTGCAGATGGACCTTTATCACGCGCAGATCGTCGAGGGCGACCTGGCCGTGAAGCTCAAGCGGTGGCTGCCGCAGATCGGGCACATCCAGATCGCCGGCGTGCCGGATCGCGGCGAGCCGGACGTCGGCGAGGTCAACTACACGTACCTGTTCCGGCTGCTCGACGACCTGCGCTATGCGGGCTATGTCGGCTGCGAATACCGGCCCGCGCGCGGGACCGCCGACGGGCTCGCGTGGATGTACCGGTTGCTCGATCGCGCTCCGCGCTAGGGGTCCGACCCTATTATTGGGGCCGTGACTGGCAGAAAAATAGGGTCGGACCCTATTTCGCGACGGTGAACTCGGGATCCGCGCGCCACACGCGATACCGGACCTCGGCGTCAACGGGCACGTAGACGACGAGCGGCAGCTTGCTGTTGTAGCGGACGAGGAACGGGTCGCCGCGCAGCGCGACAAAGCGGCTGACCTTGGGCTCGTTGGGATCGACGGCCATCAGCGTCCCGCCCATCGGGCCGAGCGCTCGCACGATGTAGCGATCGAAGCCCCAGCCCTGGATGGTCTCGGTCTCGATGCGACCGCCGAAGAAGTGGCGGTTGTGCTTGTCGACCTCGACCGTGCGGCCCACCTGCAGCTCGACCTTGAACGCGAACTCGTCGGGTTTCGGCGGCACGTCGATGACGACGCGCTTCATCCCGGCATCCGCCGGTGGAAACGCCTCCAGGTTGTCGGCGGCGACGGCCGGCGTGGCGATCATCATCAGCGCGGCGAACGCCGGCGCGGCGAGCGAGCGAACGGGCATCATCGAATTCCTCGGAGCGTGGCGACGGATGCGCGCAAGGATACCCGTCACCGGGACTCCGGGCCGGCCGCCGCCGCGGATTCGAGCTCCGCGACCATCCGCGCGATCCGCACGTCCAGCGCCTCGGACGTCAACGCTTCGCGGAAGATCTCGACCATCAGCGGAAACGCGAACGGCGTTGGTCGCGCAGGCGCGGTCAGCCGCGCCGCCGACCCGCGGAGGCGCCGCAATGCCGCGACGAGCCGCGGCGCTTCGAGATGGCGGTCCAGCACTTCGCGCACGGCTTGCGCGAGCAGCAGGTTCTCGGGATCGTACTCGGCGAACACGTCGTAGATGAGGCCCGACGACGCCTGCAGCTGTCGGTTCGAGCGTCCCTGCCCGGGGAAGCCCTGCTCGATGAGCCCCGCGACACGCGCGATCTCGCGGAACTGCCGCCGCCCGAGCTCGGCCGCGTTGAGCCCGGCCAGGAGGTCGCGCTCGACGTGCTCCTCGGCGAGCAGCAGCCCCAGGTCGCGCAGCGAGAACTCGATCGGTGTCGGCGACAGCAACCCGAAGCCGTAGTCGTTCATCGTGATCGTGAACGTGCCCGGGCGGATCTGCCCGAGCCGGTACGCGAACAGCGTGGCGAGGCCCAGGTTCGCGAGCCGGCCTTCCATCGGGTAGAAGAACAGGTGATGGCCGTCGCGCGTCGTGATCCGCTCGATCAGCCATTCGCGCGTCGACGGCAGCGCCGACCATGCACGCTGCAGCTCGAGCAGCGGGCGCACGAGGTCCAGTTCCGGCGACGCGTACTCGCCGCCGGCCGCGTCGCCGATCAGCTTGCGCGTGCGCTCGGCGAGCAGCGTCGACAGCGGCATCTTGGCGCCCATCCAGCGCGTGATGATCCGCGACTTCTTCGTCGCGGGCTTCACCCACGCGGTCATCTCGCGCATCCGGATCAGTTCCAGCGTGCGCCCGGCGAACACGAACGCATCGCCCGGTCGCAAATGCGCGACGAACGATTCCTCGACGTGCCCCAACCGCGCGCCGTTGCGGAACTGCACGTTGACGCTCGCGTCCGCCACGATCGTGCCGATCGCGCGCCGGTGCCGCTGCGCGATGCGCCGGTCGTGCACGCGCGCGACGCCGTCGTCGTCGATGACGACGCGCCGGTACTCGGGATAGGCATTGAGGCTCGCGCCGCCGTGCACGACGAAGTCGAGCGCCCATTGCCACTGGAAGTCCGTCAGGCCGCGATACGCGTGCGTGTCGCGCAACTCGGCGAGCAGTGCGGCCGGCACGAAGCCGCCGCCCAGCGCGCAGGTGACGAGATGCTGGACCAGCACGTCGAGCGAGCCTTCCGTCGGCACGCGCGGCTCGATGCGCCGCTCGGCGGCGGCCTCCCGCGCCGCCGCCGCCTCGACCAATTCCAGCGCATTGGTCGGCAGCACGGTGACCCTGGAGATCTCCCCGGGACGGTGGCCGCTGCGGCCCGCGCGTTGCAGCAGCCGCGCGACGCCTTTCGGCGAGCCGATCTGCAGCACCTGGTCGACGGGCGCGAAGTCGACGCCGAGGTCCAGGCTCGACGTGCACACGACGGCGCGCAGCTTGCGGTCGCGGATCGCGTTCTCGACCCATTCGCGGACACCGCGCTCCAGCGAGCCGTGATGCAGCGCGATCAGGCCGGCCCAGTCGGGCCGTGCCTCCATCAGTGCCTGGTACCAGATCTCCGCCGCCGAGCGCACGTTGGTGAACACCAGCGTCGTCTTCGCGTTCTCGATCGCCGCGATCACCTGCGGCAGCAGGCGCGTACCGATGTGCCCGGCCCACGGGAAGCGCTCGATCGTCGGTGGATGCGCGGTGTCGATGACGATCGTCTTGGTGTCGATGCCCTTCACGATCGCCGCGTCCGCCGCGTGCGCGGGCCCCACGAGGCAGGCGGCCGCCTGGTCCAGGTTGGCGAGCGTCGCCGAGAGGCCCCACGTGCGCAGCGCGGGACGCAGTCCGCGCAGCCGCGCGAGTGCGAGCTCGACCTGCACGCCGCGCTTGGACGACAGGAGCTCGTGCCATTCGTCGACGACGACCGCCTCGACGTGCGCGAAGCGTTCGCGCCAGTCCGCGCGCGACAGCAGCAGCGACAGGCTTTCCGGCGTGGTCACGAGCGCGGTCGGCAGCCGCCGGTCCTGGCGCGCCCGCAGCGCGGCGGGCGTGTCGCCGGTGCGCAGGCTCACCGTCCAGTAGGGCTGGATGGCGCCGGCCGCGCGCGTCAGCGCCAGCGCCGAATCGGCGGCCAGCGCGCGCAGCGGCGTGATCCACAGCAGCGACAGTGGTGGCGGGGCGTCCGCCGCACCGCGCGGGCCGTAGGCGAGCGGGCCCATCGCGGCCGCGTACGTCTTGCCCATGCCGGTGGGCGCGTGGATCAGCCCGGAACGGCCGGCAGCGTAGGCCTCCCAGACGGCGCGCTGGAACGGGAAGGGCGCGAAACCCCGACCGGCGAAATAGCGCTCGACGGCGGCGAGGCCGGCAGAGCGTTCCGCGCCAGGCGCGGCCGGCGGGTCGACAGCGGGAGCGGCAGCGCGTGGTTCGTCGGGCATCGGCGCATTGTACGGCGTGCCGAACGATCGTTCAGCACGCGCGTCGAAGGCGCGGCCGCCACGGCCCGCGCGGGCTCAGTGCACGTGCGCGGCCAGGATGTCCGGCGCGACGAACAGCATGCCCAGCAGCACGCACAGCCAGAAGACGAGGATGCCGTCGAGGCTGGACGTCGGGCGCCTGTCGTCGGCGACGTCCGGCGTGCCGACGTGATCCCAGTGCGGGCTTTGGAACGAGGTCGAAGTGTTCATGGCCAACTCCACGTCTTGTACGGGTCCCGTCGATGCTAGGACCCGTGCGCACAGTTTCCGCGCAGGGACGGTGGAGCTCACGCGAATTTTCCGCGCAGGCGGCGCCGAGCTTTCAGCGCGCCGGCGCGGGCGACGTGCGTCATGCGCGCGACCCGGGCGGGCCGGCGCGCATGACGTGCGGTCAGGCCGCGACGACTTCCGCGACGCTGGCCGGCCGCGCGACGACTTCCGGTGCGCGGAACTGCTGCAGCAACGCGGCTTCCTTCATCTTCGCCTGCTCGACGAAGCGCTCCTTCACGTGGCCGTAGCCGCGGATGTGCTCCGGGATGCCGGCGATCTCGACGGCGAGCGGCAGGTTGGCGGGCGTCAGCGCCGGCAGCAGCTCATCGAGGCGTGCCTCGTAGTCGGCCAGCAGCTGGCGTTCCATCTTCCGCTCGTCGGTACGGCCGAAGAAGTCGAGCGCCGTACCGCGCAGGCCGCGCATCTTCGCGAGGATGCGGAAGCCCGTCATCATCCACGGGCCGTACGTGGACTTCCGCGCCGCGCCGGTCTTGGGGTCGACCTTGTTCGTCGTCGGCGGCGCGAGGTGGAACTTGAGCGTGAAGTCGCCTTCGAACTGCGCGTTCAGCCGGTCGAGGAAGTCCGTCTCTGTGTACAGCCGCGCCACCTCGTACTCGTCCTTGATCGCGCGCAGCTTGAAGTCGTAGCGCGCCACGGCCTCGGTGAGCGCCGTGCTGCCCGGTACGACGGCGTTCTCCGCTGCGCGCACTTGCGCCACGCGCTTCGCGTACGCATCCGCGTACGCCGCGTTCTGGTACGCCGTCAGGTACTTGACGCGCCGCGCGACGACGTCGTCGAGCGATTCCGACAGCACGTGCGTATCGGACTTGGCCACCGGCGGCAGCGCGGCATTGACCACACGCTCGCGGTCCACGACGGCCAGGCGGCCCCAGCGGAACGCCTCCTTGTTCGACTCGACCGCCGCGCCGTTGAGCTCGATCGCGCGCATGATCGCCGCTTCCGTCACGGGGATCAGGCCGCGCTGGTACGCATAGCCGACCATGAACAGGTTGGTCGCGATCGAGTCGCCCATCAGCGCCGTGGCGAGCTTGGTGGCGTCGAGGAACTCGGCGTCGCCGTCGCCGACGGCATCGCGGATCTCCTGCTCCATCGAGCCGCGCGGGAACGTCATGTCCGGCTTGGTGGCGAAATCCGCCGGCATCACGAGCGCCGTGTTCACCAGCGCCTTGGTCACGCCCTTCTGCATCTTGGCGAGTTGCTCGTCGCCGATGCCGGTGACGATGTCGCACGCGAGCACGAGCTTCGCTTCACCGGCGGCGATGCGCGTCGCGTGGAGGTCCGCCGGCTTGTCGCCGATGCGCACGTGCGAGACGACGGAGCCGTTCTTCTGCGCAAGGCCGGTCATGTCGAGCACCGAGATGCCCTTGCCTTCGAGATGGGCGGCCATGCCGAGCAGCGCGCCGATCGTGACGACGCCCGTGCCGCCGATGCCGGTGACGACGATGCCGTAAGGCGTGGCTGTCGATGGCAGCACCGGATCGGGCATCGCCGGGAATTCGCCGGATTTGACCTTGGCCGGCTTGCGCAGCTTGCCGCCGTGCACGGTGACGAACGACGGGCAGAACCCGTTGACGCACGAGTAGTCCTTGTTGCACGACGACTGGTCGATCTGGCGCTTGCGGCCGAACTCCGTCTCCACCGGGGTGACCGATACGCAGTTGGACTTGACGCCGCAGTCGCCGCAGCCTTCGCAGACGTGCTCGTTGATGAACACGCGCTTCTGCGGGTCTTCCATCTTGCCGCGCTTGCGGCGGCGGCGCTTCTCGGCGGCGCACGTCTGGTCGTACAGCAGCACCGTGCAGCCTTCGGTGTCGCGCAAGCTCCGCTGCACGGCGTCGAGGTCGTCGCGGTGGTGGATCTCGATGTCGCTCGCGAAGTAGCCGCTGGGATACTTCTCCGGATTGTCGCTGACGACGACGACCTTCTTCACGCCTTCGGCCGCCACCTGCTTCGCGATGTCGGACGGCGACAGCGGGCCGTCCACCGGCTGGCCGCCGGTCATCGCCACCGCGTCGTTGTACAGGATCTTGTACGTGATGTTGACCTTGGCCGCGACCGCCGCGCGGATCGCGAGCAGGCCCGAGTGGTAGTACGTGCCGTCGCCCAGGTTCGCGAAGATGTGCTTCGTCTCGGTGAACGGCGCCTGCCCGATCCAGGGCACGCCTTCGCCGCCCATGTGCGTGAACGTGGATGTCTTGCGGTCCATCCAGATCGTCATCACGTGGCAGCCGATGCCGGCCGTCGCGCGCGAGCCTTCCGGCACGTTCGTCGACGTGTTGTGCGGGCAGCCCGAGCAGAACCACGGCGTCCGGTGGATGTCGATCTTCGGATGCGCGAGCGCGGCTTCCTTCTGGTTGATCCAGTCGACGCGGGCGCGCAGCTTCTCCATCGTGCGCGGATGCAGGTCCAGCCGCTGGATGCGCTGCGCGATCACGCGCGCGATCATCGCGGGCGTCAGCTCCGACGTCGCCGGCAGCAGCCAGTCGCCGTGCGGCCGCACCCATTCGCCCTTTTCGTCGAACTTGCCGACGACGCGCGGGCGCACGTCGTCGCGCCAGTTGTAGAGCTGTTCCTTCAGCTGGTATTCGACCAGCTGGCGCTTTTCCTCGACGACCAGGATTTCCTCGAGGCCTTCGGCGAAATGGCGGATGCCTTCCGGCTCCAGCGGCCACGGCATCGCCACCTTGTACAGGCGGATGCCCATGTCGGCGGCGTCCTTCTCGGTGATGCCGAGGTCGTCGAGCGCCTGGCGCACGTCGAGGTAGCTCTTGCCGCTGGTGATGATCCCGAGCCGCGGGTTGGGGCTGTCGATGACGATGCGGTTCAGCTGGTTCACGCGCGCGTAGTGCAGCGCCGCGTAGATCTTGTAGTCCTGCATCCGCGCTTCGGTGGCCAGGAACGCGTCCGGCCAGCGGATGGAGACGCCGTCGCGCGGCAGCGGGAAGTCCGTCGGCACGACGATGTTGACGCGCGACGGGTCCACGTACACCGACGACGAGCTCTCGACGGTGTCGGACACGCACTTGAAGCCGACCCAGCAGCCCGAGTAGCGCGACATCGCCCAGCCGTGCAGCCCGAGGTCCAGGATCTCCTGCACTGACGACGGGTACAGCACCGGGATCATCGCCGCGGAGAACTGGTGGTCCGACTGGTGCGGCAGCGTCGACGACTTGGCCGCGTGGTCGTCGCCCGCAAGCACCAGCACGCCGCCGTGCTTGGACGTCCCGGCGAAGTTGGCGTGCTTGAACACGTCGCCGCAGCGGTCCACACCAGGGCCCTTGCCGTACCACATCGAGAACACGCCATCGACGGTGGCACCGGGATAGAGGTTGACCTGCTGCGAGCCCCAGATGGCCGTGGCCGCGAGGTCCTCGTTCAGGCCCGGCTGGAACTTGACGTGCGCGCGTTCGAGGAACTTGGACGCGCTCCACAGCGACTGGTCGAGGCCGCCGAGCGGCGAGCCGCGGTAGCCGGACACGAAGCCCGCCGTGTTGAGCCCTGCGGCGGCGTCGCGTTGCCGTTGCAGGATCAGCAGGCGGACGAGCGCCTGGACGCCGGTCAGGTAGACGCGGCCGGATTCCAGCGCGTACTTGTCGTCGAGGGAAACGTCGCGCAGTGGGGCGGGCGCAATGGGGGCGGGTGCTGCAGCAGCCATGGATCGGACTCCAAGAAACTCGTGGTTATCTCGTGCCGCGAAGCCGTAGGGTACGGCGTCGCCTCGGGCGCTCGCAACCGCAGCTTGTGGCCCCGGTGGAGACGGCCGCGCATCATACGCTTGGATGGGGCCTCAGTCCAATGCTTTCAATGGTTTGTGCACTGCGTCTTCAGTGCGCGCTCCACGGTGGTGCGCCCTCGACGTGCATTCGGCCCGTGCGCAACCGTGTCGCCGCGAATCGCGCTACAGTGCACTCGTCTGTCGACCACACGGAGAATAGTCATGACCGATGCCGCGCTCAGCACCGATGACCGTGAGTGGCTCCAGATGATCGCGCAGCGCGCGGTCGGCCCGGTGCCGATCGACGATGCGCTGATGGTCAAGTTCGTGCGGATGGGCCTCGTCGTCGACGACGGCAGCCGCCCGGCGCTGACGGAACAGGGACGCGCCGAGCTGCCGCGCACGCACTGAGTAACCGTGTTGAATGTCAAGCGCCGATGAGCTGAAGATGATCACGAGCCATTGCATTCAGGTGAGTGATCAGCTTGCGCATGCAGGCGAT
>JAFEDG010000050.1 GCA_018241745.1 Pseudomonadota bacterium | reverse complement strand
GACGGCGTGCCGATGGAAGAAGTGCGCAAGGGCGTCGTGCTGGCCGCGCGCACGCTGATCGAGAAGGACCCCGCGTACTCGTACGTCACGTCGCGCCTCTTGCTCGACGCGCTGCGCTTCGAAGCACTGGGCGAAGAAGCGACGCAGGCCGACATGGAAACGAAGTACGCCGAATACTTCCCGCGCTTCATCAAGCACGGCATCAAGATCGGCCTCTTGAACGAAGCCCTCGGCCAGTACGACATGGCGCGCCTCGGCGAAGCGCTGAAGGCGTCGCGCGACCTGCAGTTCGGCTACCTGGGCCTGCAGACGCTGTACGACCGCTATTTCCTCGTCGACCAGTACGTCGGCGGCCGGCGCTTCGAGCTGCCGCAATGCTTCTTCATGCGCGTCGCGATGGGCCTCGCGCTCAACGAAGTCGACCGCGAAGCACGTGCGATCGAGTTCTACAACGTGCTGTCGACGTTCGACTTCATGTCGAGCACGCCCACGCTGTTCAACTCGGGCACGCATCGCTCGCAGCTCTCCTCGTGCTACCTGACCACGATCGCCGACGACCTCGACGGCATCTACGAAGGCATCAAGGAAAACGCGCTGCTGTCGAAGTTCGCCGGGGGTCTCGGCAACGACTGGACCAACGTCCGCGCGATGGGCTCGCACATCAAGGGCACCAACGGCAAGTCGCAAGGCGTCGTGCCGTTCCTGAAGGTGGTGAACGACACGGCCGTAGCGGTCAACCAGTGCTTCGCGCCCGACACCACGGTGTACACGGCGCGCGGCATGCTGCCGATCCGCTCGGTGAAGGCCGGCGACCTGGTGCTGGGCCACAGCGGCCAGTACCGCGAAGTGCTCGACAAGATGGTGTACGAGCAGCACGAGCCGATGGTCGCCGTCGACGTCAAGCATTCGCTCGCGCCGCTGGAAGTCACGGACGGCCATCCGTTCTGGGCCATCCGCGGCGTGCCGATGGAGCAGTCGATCGAGCGCACGCTCGCATGGCTGGCCAAGGGCAAGGTGCGCGCCGAGTGGATCGACGCGGGCCAGCTCACGCGTGGCGATTACGTCGGCATGACCATTCCGCAGGAAACCGTCGCGGTCGACGGCATCGGCGAGGACGAAGCGCGGCTGTACGGCATCCTGCTGGGCGACGGCCACCTGTCCAAGGACGGCATGCAATGGGGCGTGTCGGGCAACCCGCAGAACGACACCCATCTCGACTTCGTCCGCGAGTACCTCGCGCGGCAGGGCATCCATTATTGGGAGACGGGTCGCGGCACGACGTACGCGCAAGTTCACTGGGCGTCCGGTGTCGGCGTGGTCCGGGACGCCACCACCGGCCGCATCGCCGGCGCCGGTGCGCCGACGCTGCCGTTCGGCTACGACGACCTGTACGACAGTGAGCACCGCAAGCACATCGCGCCCCGCCTCGCCCACCTGCCCCGGCCGCAGACGCGCGCGCTGGTGCGCGGCCTGCTCGAGACCGACGGTGGCGTGTCGCGCGGCAAGGAAATCTACTTCACGTCGACGTCCAAGCCGCTGGCCGAGGGCCTGCGTTACCAGATGCTGCGGATGGGCGTGCCGGTCGCGGGCCAGTATCGCGAACGCGCGCAACAGCACACGGGCACGCGCAGCGATGGCTCAAAGGCTGCGTTCGCCGGCACGACCAAGGCGTGGGACCTGCGCATTCCCGCCGTCGCCGAAGTCGCGGACCTCGTCGGCTGCAAGGCCATCGGCAAGCGCAACTGGATCACGCACGGCCACACGATCTACTCGCGCGTGAAGTCGGTGAAGCCCATCGTTCACAAGCCGCTGGTCGTGGACCTGAAGGTCGACGCCGACGAGTCGTACATGACGTCCGGCGGCCTCGCCCACAACGGCGGCAAGCGCAAGGGCGCGGTGTGCGCCTACCTGGAAACTTGGCACCTCGACATCGAGGAATTCCTGGAGCTGCGCAAGAACACCGGCGACGACCGTCGCCGCACGCACGACATGAACACGGCCAACTGGATCCCGGACCTGTTCATGAAGCGCGTGATGGAAGGTGGCGACTGGACGCTGTTCTCCCCGTCCGACGTGCCCGACCTCCACGACAAGTGGGGCAGCGCGTTCGAGAAGGCGTACACCGCCTACGAAGAGCGCGCCGCGCGCGGCGACCTGAAGCTCTTCAAGAAGATCCCCGCCGTGCAGCTCTGGCGCAAGATGCTGTCGATGCTGTTCGAGACGGGGCATCCGTGGATCACGTTCAAGGATGCGTGCAACGTGCGCTCGCCGCAGTCGCACGTCGGCACCGTGCACTCGTCGAACCTGTGCACCGAGATCACGCTCAACACCAGCGACACCGAGATCGCCGTGTGCAACCTGGGGTCCGTGAACCTGCTCGCGCACATGATCCAGACCGACAAGGGTTGGGGCCTCGACCAGGCCAAGCTGAAGCGCACGATCACGACGGCGATGCGGATGCTCGACAACGTGATCGACATCAATTACTACGCGGTCAAGAAGGCACGCAATTCCAACCTGAAGCACCGCCCGGTGGGCATGGGCATCATGGCGTTCCAGGATTGCCTGCACCAGATGCGCGTGGCCTACGGCTCGCAGGAGGCGCTGGCGTTTGCCGACGCGTCGATGGAAGCCGTCTGCTACCACGCGTACTGGGCGTCGACGGAGCTGGCCGAAGAGCGTGGCCGCTACTCGAGCTACGCCGGCAGCCTGTGGGACCGCGGCATCCTGCCGCAGGATTCGCTGAAGCTCCTGCGCGACGAACGCGGCGGCTATGTGGACATCGACGAATCGTCGACGCTGGACTGGGCGCCGCTGCGCGCGCGGATCAAGCAGCACGGGATGCGCAACAGCAACTGCATCGCCATCGCGCCCACCGCGACGATCAGCAACATCGTCGGCGTGGCCGCATCCATCGAGCCCGAGTACCAGAACATCTACGTCAAGTCGAACCTGTCCGGCGAGTTCACGGTGGTCAACGAACAGCTCGTCCGCGACCTGAAGGCCATCGACCTGTGGGACGACGTGATGGTGGCGGATCTCAAGTACTTCGACGGCTCGCTGGCCAAGATCGACCGCGTGCCGGCGGAGCTGCGCCGCCTCTACGCCACCGCATTCGAAGTCGACGCCACGTGGATCGTCGAAGCGGGTGCGCGCCGGCAGAAGTGGATCGACCAGGCGCAGTCGCTGAACATCTACATGGCCGGCGCGTCGGGCAAGAAGCTGGACGAGACGTACAAGCTCGCGTGGACGCGTGGCCTCAAGACGACGTACTACCTGCGCACGCTGGCCAAGACGTCGGCCGAGAAGTCGACGGGCCGCGGCGGCGAACTGAATGCGGTGTCGGCCGGCGGGCCGGCCATCCCCACGCTGACAGCCAAGGCTCCGGCCGCGGCGCAGGCTGCAGCGGAAGAACCCAAGTTCTGCGCCATCGACGATCCCACGTGCGAGGCGTGCCAGTAAGGCACCCGGCACACGATTGAACGGACAACGGAGGGAAGCACCCAAGCCTTAGTCGTGCAGCACATGCAAGGCCAACGAGGAGCCAAGGTTTGTGGCGGTACGCCGGCGGTAGCGGCAATGCTTGCGACGGAACAGCGATCGACGAGCCCGCACCGACGAGCGAGATTGAACCTGGAGCGTGGACCCAGACAGGAAGCTGTAGAGGGTGAACATAGCGCACAGGGCAGTCGTACCGACGGGAAGGCCCATCAGCGATGGGCCGACCCTTTTCGCTGTACCGGGGTGCGCGGCTGGCCGTGCCGCGCACCGTCGTCCTCCGGACGGCTGCGACCCTGGTTCACCTTCGCGAAAGGAGTCTGTCTTGGCCCGGTATGAATTTGCACCACGGCATGTCATCGAGGCGAAGTATCTCGGCGACTACAAGGTATGGCTTGAGTTCAATGACGGACGCAAAGGCGTCGTCGATCTGGCCGACGATCTGGTCGGCGAATCGATGGAACCGCTGCGCGACCGCATGCGTTTTTCGGAGTTTTACCTGGACTACGGCCTTGCTTCGATCGCGTGGCTCGACGGACAGGACTTCACCCCCGAGTTCCTGTACGACAAGCTGAGGGCAGTGCACTGACGTTGTGAAATGCCGCGCTCCCCGCGCCGCTGGCAAGACGGCCCGGGGTCAAGCGCGGCCCTTCCCTCTCCCGCCCCTTCGTGGCTCCGGGAGAGGGTTTTGCAGGACCCACGGATTGAACGAGGGCGCGAGGAAAACCACCCCGCCGCCCCCATATAAGAAGACCGCCAGCGGAGATTGACCATGTTGAGTTTCGAAGACGACATCCCGGCCGCCACGCCCCGCAAGGCGCCCGCCGCCACGCCCGAGACCATCCGCGCGCAAGTCGCCGGCGGCATCCTCTCGCGCGAGCCCGTGCACGACATCGACGTCGACAAGCACGCCTCGACCAGCACCGGCCGCGTCCGCTTGGAGGACAAGCGCGTCATCAACGGCGCCGCCGACGTCAACCAGCTGGTGCCGTTCAAGTACAAGTGGGCCTGGGACAAGTATCTCGCCGGCTGCGCCAACCACTGGATGCCGCAAGAGATCAACATGCAGCGCGACATCGAGCTGTGGAAGAACCCCAACGGGCTCACCGATGACGAGCGGCTGATCATCAAGCGCAACCTGGGCTTCTTTGTGACGGCCGATTCGCTGGCCGCCAACAACATCGTGCTGGGCACCTACCGCCACATCACCGCGCCCGAATGCCGCCAGTACCTCTTGCGCCAGGCGTTCGAGGAGGCCATCCACACGCACGCCTACCAGTACATCACCGAGAGCCTGGGGCTGGACGAAGGCGAGATCTTCAACGCGTACCACGAGATCAAGAGCATCCGCGACAAGGATGACTTCCTGATCCCGTTCATCAACACGCTCACCGACCCCGCGTTCAAGACCGGCACGCCGGAAGCCGACCAGCAGCTCCTGAAGAGCCTGATCGTCTTCGCCTGCATCATGGAAGGGCTCTTCTTCTACGTGGGCTTCACGCAGATCCTGGCGATGGGCCGCCAGAACAAGATGACCGGCGCGTCGGAGCAGTACCAGTACATCCTGCGCGACGAGAGCATGCACTGCAACTTCGGCATCGACCTGATCAACACGATCAAGCTCGAGAACCCGCACCTGTGGACCAACGAGTTCAAGGCCGAGATCGCCGAGCTGATGCGCCAGGGCGTCGAGCTCGAATACAAGTATGCCGAAGACACGATGCCGCGCGGCGTGCTGGGCCTCAACGCGCCGATGTTCAAGGAGTACCTGCGGTTCATCGCCAATCGGCGGTGCCAGCAGATCGGCCTCGACCCGCTCTTCGACAAGGCCGACAACCCGTTCCCGTGGATGGCCGAGATGATCGATCTCAAGAAGGAGAAGAACTTCTTCGAGACGCGGGTTATTGAGTATCAGACTGGTGGGGCGTTGAGCTGGGATTAGACACATTGGCATCCCGATGCGCTAGCTCCTAGTGCTGGAGGCCCTTCAACCTGATAGTCTGGCCTGTGCGTCAAATCGCACACGGCCCGTCTTGCCATTCCTAAAATGGGCGGGCGGGAAGCGGTGGCTCGCTCCAGCAGTTCAGAGACTTTTGCCCAAGACCTATGGCAGATACATCGAACCTTTCTTAGGTAGTGGTGCGGTCTACTTTGCCGCCAATCCAGTGTCCGCAGTTTTGAGCGACCTCAACGGCGCTCTAATTGAAACCTACGAAACGGTCAGACAGTCCCCATTGCAAGTCTGGGACGAACTTGCAATCCACAGCTTCGAGCACTCCAAGGACTACTACTACTCAATTCGCGGAGCGCGGCCATCATCCCCAATCGAACGCGCCGCCAATTTTATCTACTTGAATCGCACGTGCTGGAATGGATTGTATCGAGTGAATCGATCAGGGACGTTTAACGTCCCTATTGGCACAAAGACGCAAGTTCTTTTCCCAACGGACGATCCTCTATCGGTCAGCATCCGTCTAAGAAGCGCTTCACTTTCTTGCCAAGACTTTGAATGCGTTATAGATCGTGCTGAAGCAGACGACTTCATATTTGCCGATCCTCCGTACACGCTCTCCGAAGACGATGGGGCCTTTCTAAAGTACAACGATCGAGTATTTTCCTGGCAAGATCAGCAACGACTGGCCGCAGCTCTTGCGAGGGCACAGCAACGTGGCGCGCACATTGTCATGGCGAATGCTGATAACGCGGAGATCAGGAAACTCTATAAGCATCCGTTCCGCTTAAGGCGTCTTGCACGAGCATCAGTTCTTGCTGCGAGCGCAACTCACAGAACAAAAGTAACGGAACTGCTTGTTGTCTGTCTTCCATCGCACGGCGCACGGTAGGTCACATGCAAACTGGCAGCTAGGGGGAGCGAGATGCCAACGACGATAAAGGTGCCCGGATTCCAGTTGCAAGCGGATCCGCAAATCGTTGTATGCGGTATCAAAGGACGTTGGTTATTAACCCACGCAACCCCGTCTTGGCGCATAAGGGATCCGCTGAAGGGATTTCAACGCGTTGTAAAGGAGCCACGGGCGCGGTCAATCGCAATCTCGGTGCTCGACCAAGGTCGTACGTTCCCCAACGCAATCGTTTTGGCGACAGATGCGGTGCAATTGTCCGTATCGAATGGCATCGCTACGCTTCCCGACAAGAGTCGATTTCTGGTGGTCGATGGCCAGCATCGACTTTGGGCTCAGAATTTTGCGGATGAAGAGGCCACCTATACGTGCGTCATCCATCTTGGGCTTACGGAAGTGCAGATGGCCCGCTTGTTTCTGGAGATAAATGACAACCAAAAGCGGGTCCCACCGTCGCTTCGCTGGGATTTAGTTCGCTTGGTGCGTGCTGACGATGACCCCGCGGCGATAGAAGCAGCAGATTTAGTGTTTGAGCTTGCAACGGATCAGTCTAGCCCTCTCTTTCAACGAATCGATCTCACAGGGGAGCAAGGAAAGATAGAACTCAAACAAGCCTCGCTTGCGCCTGAAATCAAATCCTTAATCGGATCACGGGGGCCGTTGCACGGATTGGACTTTGAGGCGAAATACGCCTTTCTATATAACTTCTTCGGCGCATTACGAAACCACGACCCTGACGCGTGGAGATCGGCCGACACTCCACTCATAAAGGCACGAGTGCTTAGAGCGCTTTTCCGAGTGCTGCCTAGCATTCTCTCCAAATCGCGCCTTGCACCCGACTCGATCACCGAATCGGACTTTCTCAAATACATCAAGCGAATCAACGTCGGCAGTCTTGGTTCCGATGAGATCCGCGCAATACAAGGCTCAGCTGGCATCTCGGAAATCGCTTCGATGCTGCGCACCCAGATGAAACTCTCTTAGGCGATCGTGGCGATCCTCGGTCAATCGGAGGCGAGATACTTCTCGACCAAGTTTGGGAACGGCGGCGTAATCGCTTCCTCGTCGTTCAGAGCCTGGTCATCTACCCTAACCCTCGGCCATTCTATTCAAGAGGGTGGCATCGCCTTTCATCGCTTCCGAGACCTGGCGCTTCGCGAAAATGAGCGCCTAATGCTTCTCGCTGCGACTCACTATCGTAGGTGCCTAGACCTCCTGACCCCAGCAAGTTCGGCCTGGGCACACGTCACCATGTATTACGGGGCCTTCTTCGCTGCCTCCAGCATTCTCGGCATGTTTGGCGTGTGGAAATTGAAAGGCAGAAGATATCTCGCGCCCACGCACGTAGCGATTGGGGCTCAGCGCTTCGAGGTTGCGAATCAACCCCCAACATATACCGGCTCCCATCAACTCTTCTGGGACCTGTTCTATTCACAGGTGTCGCCGTTGACTACTACGGTTCCCATAGCCCTTCAATTCGCGCTTACTCCGATCTCGGGCAACCCCGTATGGCCAATCGAGAGCAGAAATCTTGTGAATTACGATTCCTATGAAAGCGTGCTAATGATGCGCGCTTTTGCTCGCGGTTTCAGGCGTTCTCGGTTTCCGAGTTCGCTTCCTGGCGAGATGAATACTCAATTTAAGTTGCTCGTCGGCCTGCTACGACTTTCACACCTCTTTGCAAAGCGTCTGAAGTTGGAGACCGATGCATTCGATGTTCTAAACGGCGGTGCACATCGAAGCAGGACCTCACAGCTAGAGGATATGATTTGCGATCAGCCGATTCCGAATTTGGGAATGAAGGCACGCGATGCCGTTATGCGAGGATAGTCCCGCGTAAGCTTTCGCACAGCGCGAGCGCAATCTCCCGTAACGCTGAGCGGCCGTGTTCGTACTGAGTGGAGTGACGAATGCCAGATCGTCCGTCGTCGACGGAAAGCAAAACTAGATGGTGGGAGGGCTATCTAGTTCGGTACCTTATCGGAACACCAATTGGTGTCGTCTGCAGCTTGGCAGTCCTGCACAGTGTGATGTACTTCCATCCCATTCGGCGCCAACTTCTTGAGACCACGAAGCAGCGCTTGGCAATTGGCGACGTGTCCATCGATGCACCAACGGCTTTGGTGCTTACGGGCCTTGGACTGCTTTATTGCTATGTGGCAAGCGCGCCAATAACAATAATTCATGCATCTCGAATGTTCAGGAAGTCTTGGTTCAATCGCTTGTCTCGATATCTATGGACTATTTGTTGGCTTTCAGCGATTGCCTTTGTGGTCTCAATGGCATATCTGGGAGGCTACGGGCACGTGCGAGGTACGTCAGCAATGCGTACTTGGGCGCTTGCGATTCTTGCCTTGCCGGCATCTTGGGTCTTGATTGCTCAAATGCTGTGCATCCTGCGGCTGCATGCTGATGGTTCGCAATTTTCTAGCTCGACGATTGTGGGTAGATGTTGGGATTGGCTGTCAATAAATATTACGGGCGCGCGCTTCGACCAAGTGACGCCGCCACACGCCAATTTCTTTGAACGGTTCTATGCTGACTTGGCGCGAGCGCGAGCTCTACACGCAGGCCTTCGAGAGTCGTACACACACATGCGCGAGCATGCGAACTCAATATTCATTGCGCTGTTGGAACTCTCCCTGGCGTCATTAATCCTTTTTACGCTCAAGTTTGTTGGTCCAGATTTACAAACGCGGCTTACCGTCGTTGCGGCGCTCTTCTTTGCATGGATCGTACCTGGCGTATTCGTATGGGCTCAGGCCAACCGGCTTGAATCTTCGCTTCTAAATCGATGAGGTTCGAGGCACTTCCTAAACGCTGGGCGCCAGCCCATAACTCATGTGAGTCGATTCAACGGTGGATATCCGGGTCTTCCTTGAACCGTTTGTCTTAGATCCCGATCGACCCACATGTTTTAGGTCGCCCGCGGCGAAGCCGTGGCTTCTCGCTACATCGCTCAACGTGCTGTGTTATCTAAATGATTCTTCGCTCGAACAAAATCGACGAACGCGCGCAACGCGGCCGGCACTAGCTTCCTCCCGGGGTAGTACAGGTAGGGCCCAGCAAACTCGGGCCACCAGCTCTTCAAGACTGGATGCAAGGTCGCGCCACTCAAGTATGGCCGCAGCCACTGCTCGAACAGATAGACTGCGCCAGTCCCCGCGATAGCGGCATCGACCAGCAAGTCAGTCCCGCCACCCAGCTGGACAAGCAAAGGCCCAGCCGGATCAACCTTCACCCGCTCGCCCTTGCGCTCAAACTCCCAAGCAGCCATAGCCCCGCTGGGAAACCGCCCGCGCAAGCAGGCATGCTTCAGCAGATCCCGCGGATGCCGCGGCGTCCCATGCTTCTCTAGATAAGCGGGCGACGCCGCACACGCAAACCGCTGCACCCGCGGCCCAATGGGCACGGCAATCATGTCCTGCTCCAACCGCTCGTCATAGCGGATGCCGGCGTCGCATCCCGCGGCCAGCACGTCGACAAAATTCTCGTCGACGATCACCTCCAGGCGGATGTCGGGATACGCGGCCAGGAACGCGGGGACGATATTGGGCAGGACCAGGCGCGCGACGCTGACGGGCACGTTGAGTCGCAGCGTGCCCGCGATGCGGTCGCGCTGGCTGTTTACCACCTGCAACGCATCGTCGACTTCCGCCAACGCGGGACTCAAGCGTGCCAGCAAACGCGCGCCCGCTTCCGTGAGCGCAACGCTGCGCGTGGTCCGGTTGAGGAGCCGGGTGCCCAGCGCGGCCTCCAGCCGTCGCACCGCTTCGCTCAACGCCGATGCGCTGACGCCGCTGGCACGCGCGCCGTCGCGGAAGCCGCCCGCACGCGCAACGGCGACAAAGGCATTCACGTCGGCGAGATCCGGCTTCATGGGCATCCCTATTGTGCGCATTGGCGCACAGCCTGTCCGGATTGTACCTATTCCCAAGCACACTCGGCATCCGTATCCTCGACGCATCCAATCGAGGAGACGCACGATGAATGCTGCCGCCACCGCAGGGACCTATCAACTCGCCGGCCGCACGGTCAACCGCATCGGCTATGGCGCGATGCAGCTGGCGGGACCGGGCGTGTTCGGCCCGCCCAAGGATCGCCAGGCCGCCATCGCGGTGGTGCGCGACGCCGTGGCCGCCGGCGTCGATCACATCGACACCAGCGACTTCTACGGCCCGCACGTCACCAACCAGATCATTCGCGAGGCGCTGCACCCCTACCCGGCCGCGCTCACGATCGTC
>JAFEDG010000004.1 GCA_018241745.1 Pseudomonadota bacterium | reverse complement strand
CGCGCGCCGGCGCGAGCAGGACATACGACTGCCGAGCCCATGACGGCGCCCATGATCGCGACGTCGTAATGGGCTGCCGCCGGTCGCGACCTAGCGCGACCGGCCGTCGTAATGCTTCACCGGCAGTGCGTCGATGTCCACGCCTTCGAGGCAACGGACGTTCACCGCGGCCATGTCCTTGCCCTGCGGATCCTTCGCTTCGCCATACGGATGGATGCCGCATTCGGGACAGAAGCGATGGCGGATCAGGTGCTTGTTGAACGTGTACGTGGCGGCAGCCTCGTCCGGCGTCCTGAGGTGCAGGCTCTCGCGCGGCACGAACCACATCAGCGCACCCTTGCGCTGGCAGATCGAGCAGTTGCAGGCGACGACGCCATTCAAGTCGCCGTCGACGTCGAATGCCACGCGCCCGCAGTGGCAGCTTCCCTCGTAGTGCATGACGTTCCCCCGTTCCCGGATGACAAGCGAGAGAGTCTACGCGCGGCGGCCGCTGTGTCGTCACATGCCTGTCGAACAACATCTCCAGTCACCCGCAGGGCCCTCGCGGGGGCGGCGCCCGGGAGGTGCCCCATCTCGTCGGCGCATCGCCAGCCATCCTCCTCAGGACTGCCTCCCCGATGCTTTGCAATGGATGCCTCACCCGGAGCGGAACGGAACCATGGGGGCACCGCGAGAGGACTGCATCGTTGTCGGCGCAAGTTTCGCCGGGCTTGCCTGCGCGTACGCGCTTGCGCGGCGTGGCGCCCGTGTCACGGTGCTGGAACGGAAATCGGATCCCGGCGAAAAGATCCACACCACCGGGATTCTCGTCAAGGAAGCTGTCGACCGACTCGAGATCCTCGACGGCCTGCCACGCAAGCTGACCAAGCGCATCGAAGGCGTGCGGCTGTATGCACCGAATCTGCGCCACGTCGATCTCTCTGCGCCCGGTTACTACTTCCTGGCCACCGATACGGGGAACGTCATGCGCTGGCTGGCGCGACGCGCATCCGAAGCAGGCGCGACCCTCCGGTTGGGCACCGCCTTCGAGGGTGCCCGCCGCGTCGACGGCGGATTCGATCTTGGCGACGCCGGTTGCACGGCATTTCTCGTCGGGGCGGACGGGCCGCGCTCGTCTGTCGCGCGATATACCGGGCTGGGCCGCAACCGGGCGTTCCTCTTTGGCATCGAACACGAGTTTCCGCTCGCGTCAGCCGCAGGGCTCGACGCACCCGATCGTCTTCATTGCGTCGTCGACCGGCGCTTGGCGCCAGGTTACATCGGCTGGATAGTCGTCGGCGTGACCGGGCTGCAGGTCGGGCTCGCCCGGCGTGTCCACGAGAAGGCGATCAATCCGCGCGAAACCATCGCTGCGTTGTTGGCCAAGATCAGGCCCATCCACGACCTGACGCACTGCCAGCCGGTCGCGGTCAGGGCCGGCCTGATTCCATGCGGCGGTGTCGTGCACCCGGCCGCAGCGGACCGGGCGCTTCTCGTCGGGGATGCCGCCGGAATCGTGTCGCCCGTCACCGCGGGCGGGATCCACATGGCGCTCAAGCACGGCCTCGCCGCCGGCGACGCGATCGCGGATTTCCTGAGCGGCAATGCGGGCGATGCTCATGTTGCGTTCACACGGACCTACCCGCGCTTTCGCATGAAGCGCGCGCTCCGCTTCGCCTTCGACCACTTCCAGAGCGATTGGATGTTCGATCGCATGCTGTCGACGCGCGCGCTGCGTGCCGCAGCGAGCATCGTGTACTTTCATCGCCTCACAGCCGTCGACGTGCCAATGCGCAGCTGCGCAACGGCTCCGCAAGCGATGACGGACCCCCGGGGCAACGGCGACAGCGGCGGACCAGAGCCATAGGCGCCACAGATCATCCGCCTGCCGCTGCGAATGACGCATCATGGTTGGACGTTGACCGGTCGCGATCACGCGGCGCAGACTATCCGTACCGGTGTCACTTCCAAAGACCTGTCTGTCGTTGGCGATAATCGAGGCGTCAAAGGCGATGCCAACCGTTCGTATGTGCCGTCCAATGCACGACACCGGTGTGCCCGGTATGGTGGGAACGACGTCATGAATCGAGGGGGCGTCATTGCGGCGGCGGTCGTTGGCGCGGCGATCGCGGTACCGGCCGCTTTCCACTTTGGCACCCAACTGCTGGTGCGCGCGGGATCCGATCCCGGCATGACGAGTCACAATATACAAGCTTCGCCAAGCCTGCGGCCGACCGCGGAGAATCCATATGCGGGCTTTTGGAAGGTGGACTGTGGGGACGATTTCGGCCTCGCCATCGCTGCCGCCGGTAAAGGCATGTACTCGGTCTCTTTCTGCGGACCGGGCGGCTGCTTCAAGCCAGGCACCTATCGGCCCGACACCACGTTGCTCAATGACAGCGACTACGCTGTGGATGCTGCTGATCAAATTGGCGTGAAGGGCCGCGGGGGATCCTTCACGGCGTACGTACGCTGCTCACCGAAATGACGTTCCCGACAACTGACACGCCAAAACCGGAAGGAAGCTCGCGCATGGAAATGGCCTATCAGGCGCAATGGAAGAGCGAGATCGCGCAAATGCGCAAGGTGCTTGCCGGTCTCGGCATGACGGAAGAGCGCAAGTGGGGAAAGCCCACGTACACGGTCGATGGCAGGAACGTCGTCATCATGCAGGGTTTCAAGGAGTACTTCGCGCTCGGATTCTTCCAGGGCGCCCTGCTGAAGGACCCTGAGAAGGTCCTGGTTCAGCTTGGACGGGTCCAAGCCGCGCGTGTCATGAAGTTCACCGATGCGCGGGACATTGCGGCGAAAGCCGCGACGATCGAGGCCTACGTCCGGGAAGCCATCGCCGTCGAGAGGGCCGGGCTGCGGGTCGAGCCTAGGAAGACATCGGACCTGCCGATGCCGGAGGAACTGGTGGATCGCCTCCGCAAGGACCCACGCTACAAGCAGGCGTTCGAGGCGCTTACGCCAGGCCGCCAGCGGAGTTACCTGTTCCACTTTTCCGGGGCCAAGCAGTCAGCGACGCGCATCGCCCGCATCGAAAAGGCATTGCCGGCCATACTCGCGGGGCGCGGGTTCCTCGAACGACGCTAGCGGAATGCGGGCGTACGTCTGTCAGCGTGCGCGCCCCGCATGCATCGTCCCGCAGCGATGCCCCACCTTCCGCAGCATCCGTCGCCTGCCATCGTCACATTGCCATGGTTAACGTTGAACTGACCTTCGACACCGCGCGGTTCGACCTGGTCGCCATCCATGCCTTCCTGACCACCAGCTACTGGGCGCGCGGCATCCCCCGCGACACCGTCGACAAAGCCATCGCAGGTTCGCTGTGTATCGGCGCACTGGTGGATGGCAAGCAAATCGGCCTCGCCAGGCTCGTCACCGATCGTGCGACGTTCGCATACCTGGCGGATGTTTACGTCTTGCCACAGCACCGCCGGCAAGGTGTGTCCAAGCGCATGTTGCGGCAACTGTTCGCGCATCCAGACGTCCAGGGCCTCAGGCGGATGATGCTGGCGACGCGTGATGCGCATGATCTTTACCGGACATTCGGATTCTCGCCACTCGCGGCGCCCGCCCGGTTCATGGAGCGGCACGATCCGGACGTCTATGGCGCAGCGCCGTCGGGCGCCGCCTGACCTGCGGCGCGTTGCCGCGCATGTGCCCGCTCCGTTTTCCCGAGGCCATCCCGACGCTGCGCGATGAGGCGATTACGCTGAGGTCGTTAGGCGATGAGGACATCGCGCCGTGGTACGCGCGGGCCACCGACGCAGAGTCCGCAGACCTTGCCGGTGATCCGATCCCCGCTTCCATCGCAGCGGGCGCTGCCTGGCTGCAACGACATCGCGACCTCTTCGAGCGCAAGGCGGGCATCCGTTGGGCGATTGTCCCGCATGGCGAGACGACCAGCGTGGGGACCGTCGGCCTTCTGCTCGATGCGGTGAACGAACCGGGCGCCGAGCTGGGCGTCGTGGTCGCTCGCGCCCGCTGGCGGCAAGCGATCGGCACCGCCGCGGTCCGGATGGCGTTGCGCTATGGGCTGTACGACATCGGCTTGCACGTGGTTCGTGCACAGGCGTTGCAGCGCAACCCGGCGTCGCTGCGATTGCTCGAGAAATGCGGGTTCCGGGTGGCGCGCGTGGCACCGCCATGCGCGGCCGAACCGGACGTGATGATCCACTTTGAGATCACAGCCACGAGCACCCGATCGTGAGCCGTGCGGCGAGCCACCGCATGCTCGACGTGCTGGCCCGGAGCGGGCCCGCTACGCGAATGTGGAGGACGGCGGCCGACGGAATACCTGCATGACTGTTTCCATCACCCGCGCGGTGCGCAGCGCGGTCACGCCGGTGCTCGGGCACGCGTCGGTGCCGTTGATCTCGTCGACGATCGCCTGAACCAGCGGTTGCTGGACGTGCTCGGGATCCGCGATGGCGATGTGCTCGACGCCGTTGCGCCGTGCGATCTCGATGGGAGTCGGGCGCGTCACGGAGAAGCGCAGCGTTCCCTCGGTACCCACTATCTCGAACTGCTCGTCGCCGGCACCGGCTACGAATGCCCATAGCGCGGTCCCTGCCACGCCGCTGGCCGTGCGAAAGGCCGTTGCGACGACCTCTTCCGTCGGCGAGATTCCTGCGCGGTTCTCGACGCACGCCGCGACGTCGGCGACCGGCCCCACCAGCCAGTCGACGAGATCCCACGTGTGACATGCGCCCTCGATGAATTCGCCTCCGCCCTGCCCCGCGTCACGGCGCCATGCGTGGACGCCGCCGGACGTTTCGCTGCCGACGAAATGGCGTATCGACACGGCCAGTGGAATGCCGATCGCGCCTGCTTCGAGCCGCGCCTTGACCGCGACGAAACGCGGCAGGCGCCGGCGGTAGAACGCCACCCACAGCGGGATGCGCGCGGCCTCGCAGGCCGACACCATCGCCTCGCATTCATCGACGCGCAGCGCCATCGGCTTCTCGACGTAGACAGCCTTGCCTGCGGCAGCGCAACGCAACGTGTAGTTGGCGTGCGTGTCCGGCCGCGTGGCGATGTAGACGGCATCGATGTCGCTCGCCTCGATGATCTCGTCCGCGTCGTCGTGCCAGCGTGCCACGCCGTGCCGGCGGGCGAAATCGGCCGCGAGTGCCCCGCTGCGACGCATGACGGCGACGAGCGTCGAGTCGCGCGCCTTGTAGAACGCCGGACCGCTCTTGACCTCGGCGACCTCGCCGCAGCCGATCATGCCCCAGCGCACGGTGCGCATGGTCAGCGCGCGGTCCTGACGGCGCGATAGGCGTGCATCCAGCCAAGTCCGTGCGTCGTGCCCTGCGGCTCGGCGCCGCGACGTGGGCGGTATTCGCATCCCACCCAGCCGCGATACCCGCAGTCGTCCAGCACGTCGAACAGGTACGGATAGTTGATCTCGCCGACGTCCGGCTCGTGCCGCTCGGGCACGCCGGCGATCTGCACGTGACCCACGCGTCCGCCGGGCACCCAGTGACGCAGGTTCATCGCAAGATCGCCTTCGACGATCTGGCAGTGGTACAGGTCCATCTGCACCTTGAGGTTGGGCAAGCCGCTGTCGGCGGCGATCGCGTGCGCGTCACCCTGGCGGTTGAGCAGGTAGCCCGGCATGTCGCGCGTGTTGATCGGCTCCATCAGGATGTCGACGTCGCGGCGGCCGGCTTCCGCCGCGGCCCAGCGCAGGCGCGTCGCGTAGGTGGCGAGCGCCGCCTCGCGCGTGACACCGGAAGGCACGATGCCTGCCATCACGTGCACGCGCGGGCACCGCAGCGCCTGCGCGTAAGCGAGCGCCTTGCCGATGCCGTCCTGGAATTCGCCGTCGCGTCCCGGCAGGCACGCGATGCCGCGCTCGCCGCGTTCCCAGTCGCCGGGCGGCGCATTGAACAGCACCTGCTGCAGCCCGTGGGTCGCCAGGGCCTCCGCGATGTTCGCCGCCGGAAAGGCGTATGGAAACAGGTACTCGACGCCGCGGAAGCCATCTCCGGCGGCCGCGCCGAAACGATCGAGGAACGCGTGCTCCTGGTAGAGCATCGACAGATTGGCGGCAAACTGGGGCATGGCGATTACCAGCGAGCGTTGAACGTGCGGCGCAAGTCTTCGATGTGCGCGTCCGCAAGGGGCGCGGGCATGGTGGGCGACAGGCATGCGAGTTTCGCCGTCTCCTCCAGTTCCTCGAGCACCGCCATCGCCTGGGCCGGACTGTCGTGCCACACGTTCGGACCGAGCCGCGCCAGCATCACGGCGCGCAGTGCGAGGCCCCGGCTCGCGTACCGCTCGACGGCGCCAACCGCCTGGCGCACCGCTTCCGGCGATCCCGGCGTGCCGTACGGCACGACCGGGACGTGGCCGACTTTCATGACGAAGTACGGCGTGAGCGGCGGCAGCAGCTCCTCACCGGTAACGCGCAGCGACAGCGCGACGCAGTGAGTACTGTGCGTGTGGATGATGCACGCAGTACCGGCGTCGCGGTTGCGAACCGCCGCGTAGAGCGCCGCGTGAAGGGCCAGCGTCTTGCTCGGGCGGTCGCCACCGACATGCTTCATCGACGCGTCGACGCGCGCAAGCCGATCCGGTTGCAGGAACCCCAGCGAGGCATCCGTCGGCGTGATCAGGAAGCTGCCGTCGTCGAGCCGGACGCTGATGTTGCCGGCCGTCGCGTGGACGTAGCCGCGCTCGAACAGGCTGCGGCCGACGCGACAGATCTCGTCACGGGCGTGCGCTTCGTTCATGGGAGGGTGGCGAAGGCCTTGGTGAAGAAATCGTCGGTGCCGAAGTTGCCGGACTTGAGCGCGAGATGCAGTGGCACCGGAGGCGGGCCGCCGGTGGACGCATGGCACCACGGTACACCCGGGTCGATCTGCGGACCGATCATGAGTTGCGTGATACCCAATGCCTGCACGCACGCGCCGGAGGTCTCGCCGCCGGCGACGATCAGCTGGCGCACGCCTTGCTGCACAAGTCCGCGCGCGATTGCAGCGAGCACGCGCTCGATCATCGCACCGGCGGCCTCGACGCCATAGCGTGCCTGCACCGCGCCGACCGCATCCGGTTCGGCCGTCGAATAGAACAGTGCCGGTGCACCGGGCGCTTGCCGCGCGTGCCACGCGAGCGCAGCCGCGACACTCGCGTCGGCGGACTCGGCCTGCAGCGGATCGATCGCATGCGCCGCGCCGCCGCGGTCGATAAAGTCGCGCACCTGGCGGTGGGTGGCGCGCGAGCAGCTCCCCGACACGATCGCCTGCGCGCCCGCGGCCGGCGGCAAGGCGCTCGACGCAGCCGACGGTGCGAACCCGAAGTTCGCGGGCAGCCCGATGGCCACGCCCGAGCCGCCGGTAACGAGCGGAAAGCCGGCCAGCGCGGGGCCGAGCCGCAAGAGGTCGTCATTGGCAATCCCGTCGACGATCGCCATCGCGACGCCTTCGGCGCGCAGCGCGTCGAAGCGCGCGGCGATCGCGGCCGGGCCCTGGGCGACGACACGATAGTCGACGAGCCCGACCTTGCCGTTGACCTGCGCCTGCAGCACGCGGACGAGGTCCGGGTCGCGCATCGGCGTCAGCGGATGGTGCTGCATCCCGCTCTCGTTGAGCAACCGGTCGCCGACGAACAAATGGCCCTTGAATACCGTACGCTGGTTGTCGGGGAACGCGGGCGTGGCGATCGTGAAGGACGCGCCGGGCTGGTCGCGCATCGCGTCCATCAGCGCTTCCGTCACCGGCCCGATGTTGCCCGCCGGCGTGCTGTCGAACGTCGAGCAATACTTGAAATAGATTTGCCGTGCGCCGTGGTGCTGCAGCCAGGCGAACGCCGATAACGACTGGGCGACCGCTTCGGAGGCTGCAATCGTCCGCGATTTGAGCGCCACGACGATTGCGTCGACGTCGTCCGGCGGCGCGGCGGACGGGACGCCCACCGTCTGCACGACACGCATGCCCGCGCGCACCAGGTTGTTGGCGAGGTCCGTGGCGCCGGTAAAGTCGTCGGCGATGCAGCCGAGGCACAGCCGCGTCATCGACCGTCCTCAGGCCGAGGCGGCGCGGCGCGCCGAGCCTGCCGCATCGGCGGCATCCTGACGCGCGGCGATGCCTACGCGCAATGGCCACAGCCGCGCCAGGTCGCGCGCGGCGCGCAGCACCATCGGCCCCAGCTCGGCGATCCGCGCGTCGCCCAGCCGCGCGCTCGGGCCGGCGATGCTGACGGTCCCGAGCACGGGGCCGCCTGCGTCGGCACGGATGGCCGCCGCCACGGCGGCGACGCCGAACTCCGCTTCGCTCATCGCAAGGCCGTAACCCCGCTTGGCGGTGGCCTTGAGCTCGCGCATCAGTCCCTCGACCGTCGTCACCGCGTTGGGCCCGTAGCGGTCGACGCCCTTGAGGCCCCCGTTCTTCATGACGATCTGCAACGCGGCCTCGGTCGGCAGCGTGGCGAGCCAGGCCTTGCCACTGGCCGTCGCGAACAGCGGCACCGTGTTCGACGTGAGTTGCGGCTGGTACATGAGGCCGCTCGTCGCGCCCTGCGCATGGGCCACCCATACGAGCGCGTGGCCGTCGACCACCGCGAGCCGCACGAACTCGTGGCACTCGCGCGCGACACGGTCGAGGACGGGCTGGCAGATGTCGGGAATGCCGGTCGCGACGTAGAACTGCTGGCCCAGGATCGCGAGCCGCATCGACAGGCGGTAGAAGCCCGTGTCCAGGTCGCGTTCCGCCCAGCCAATGTCGACGAGCGTGCTCAACATCCGGTGCGCGCCGCTCTTCGGCAACACCAGGCGTTCCGCGATTTCGCCGAGCGGCATCGCGCGCGCCCCGTCCGCCAGCAACTCGATGATGGCGAGGCAACGTTCGGCGGGGAGGTGGGCCATGACGGGGCGTCGGCGATCAGTGCGCAGGCACGAGGAAATCCAGCAGCGCTTCCACCTGGCCTTCCAGCATGTTGCGACCGGCCACCCACCCGAGCCCCCGGTCGAACGCGAGTTGCAGCAACGGGGTGGGCGCATCGCGGATCACGACGTCGCCGACAATCGCATCCAGTGCAAGGCTGGGCACCGCGCCGGGAAGGCCGTCGCCGTCGCGCATGCCGACCGGCGATGCGTTGACGACCATTTCGATGCCCTCCGTCACCGCTTGCGCAACCGCAAACGTGCGGCCCGGGAACAGGGGCGCCAGCCGCTGCGCAAGGGCCGCGGCCTTGGACGCGTCGGGATCGATCACGTCGACCGACGCGGCACCGCCGTCCGCAAGCGCGTACGCGATCGCGCTGCCCGCGCCGCCGGCACCGAACAGCGCGACACGCCGCCCGGAAACGCGCAAGCCCTTGCGCTCGGCGCCGCGCACGAAGCCGACACCGTCGAACATGTCGGCAGTCCACGTGCCGTCGTCTTCCCGGCGGAGCGCGTTGACCGCGCCCACCGCGCGGCCGGCGGGTCCCACGCGCTGCGCATACGCTACCGCCTGCGCCTTGAACGGATAGGTCACGAGCACGCCGTCGAGGTTGCCGATCCGCAGCAGCGCCGGGAACACGGTCGCGAACTCCGCGGCCGGGATGCGCATCGGCACCATGACGGCGTCGAGGTCCATCGCGGCGAAGCGTTCCGAGTAGAGCTCGGGCGAACGCACCTGCGCGATCGGATCGCCGACGATCGCGTAGAGCCGCGTGGGGCCGTTGATCCGGATGGGCATCTCAGCGCGGTCCCGCCTGCCGCTGGTCGTGCCACGCCTGGATCCGCGCGGACCGATAGCGCCGCGGCCGCTGCTGGACGTCCGCGGCAAGTCCCATCCGGCCGGGCTCGAAGATCCGCGCGTCCATCACACGCAGCTGCGGCGACACCTGCGGCCGGAAGCCCATGTGTGCAATGACGTCGCGCTCGGCGTCGAGCCCCGGCGCGATCTCGATCAGCTCGAGGCCGTCCGGCCCCACGGCGAACACGCAGCGCTCGGTCACGAAATAGGTCGTCTGCCGCTTGCCGCGCCCGATGCGCGCGCTGTAGCAGACCTGCTCGAGATTGGGCACGAACTTCCGGTGCTTGCCTTCGCGGCGGATGACGGTCCTGCCGTTCTCCCAGCCGATGTCGAGCTCGCCCGCCGTCAGCGTGCCGTTGAACACGACGCACTTGGCGTTCTGGCTGATGTTGATGAACCCGCCGGGGCCGATGATGCGGTCGCCGAAACGGCTCACGTTGACGTTGCCCTGCGGATCGACTTCGGCGAAGGACAGGAACGCGAGATCGAGTCCCCCACCGTCGTAGAAATCGAACTGCGCCGGCTGCTCGACCATCGCGGCGAAGTTCTGGCCGCCGCCGGAATCGCGCCCGGTGATCGGCGCGCCGCCGATGATGCCCTGCTCGTTCGTCAGGTGCACGGCGTCGAGCAGTCCTTCCTCGGCGGCGATCGTCGAGATGCCGGTCGATACGCCCGCACCGAGGTTGCAGATCGCACCGGGAAAGAGCTCCATCGCCGCCCGTCGCGCGATGACCTTGCGCGGGCCGAACGGCAGCGGCTTGATGTGCTCGGTCGGGATGCGCAGTTCGCCCGAGTAGCTTGGGTCGTAGTACGTCGCATACGTCTGGCGCTGTTCCGTGTCGACGACGACGAAGTCGACGAGGATGCCCGGGATCTTCACCTGCTTGGCGGGCAGCGTGTTGCGCCGTGCCATGCGCTTGACCTGGACGATGACGATGCCGCCGGCGCGGCGCGTGGCCTGCGCCATCGCCAGCATCTCGCCCAGCACCGCCTCCTCTTCCATCGTCACGTTGCCGTCCTCGTCGGCGGTCGTGCCGCGCAGGAACGCGACGTTCACCGGGACCGGCTTGAACAGCAGCCATTCCTCGCCGGCGATCTGCACGACTTCGACGAAATCCGCCGGCGTGCGCGGGCTCTGCCGCGCGCCTTGCTGGCGCGGATCGACGAACGTGTCGAGTCCGGTCTTGCTGAGGAGGCCCGGGCGCCCCGCCGCCATGTCGCGCATCAGTTGCGACAGCACGCCTTGCGGCAGCGTGTACGCCTCGATCTTGTCCTCGGCGGCCAGTCGCACGAGCCCGGGCGAATCGACGAGCGCGCTGGTGATCGCACGCTTCAGCAACCCTTCGTGCGCGAGGTGCGTCGCGCCGAGTTCCATCCGGTCGCCGATGCCGACGACGCTGATCGACGTGAGGCCCAGCGGCTTCCCCTCGGCCTTGAAGCGGCGGCCGACGGCGGCCAGCAGCGCTTCGGGCACCGAATGGCCGCCGCCCGACCCGCTGATCAGGATCGCGTCGCCATCGTGGATGAGTTGGGCAGCCTCGTCGGCCGTGATCTTTTCCATGTACGGTTCTGGTCTTCGTCGGGATCTGTCGGTTCAGGCGCGGCCGGCGGCGGCCGGTGTCGGGTGCAGGTCGTCCTCGATGTAGGCGCGCACGATCGCCGCGAAATCGGCGTCGCCGGCGAGGCCGAGCTCCGTCGCGCGGCTCACGTCCCAGGCCGCGGGCCAGCTGCAGACGATCCGCTCGATCGCCGGGTTGCGCTCCCAGCGCACGTAATCCGCGTACTCGGGCCCCGCCACGCGCGCCAGCGTCTGCACCATCTCGCCCACGTTGATCGACACGCCGGGCAGGTTGACCTTGCGCGCGCGCCCGAGCGCGGCCGCGGGAATGTCGTGCAGAGCGACGAGGCATTCGATCGCCTTGCGCGGCGACAGCAGCCACAAGCGCGATTCCGGCGGCACCGGGCACACCGCCGGCTCGCGATTGAGCGGCTCGCGGATGATGCCGCTCGCGAACGACGACGCCGCCGCGTTCGGCCGGCCCGGGCGCACGCTGATCGTCGGCAGCCGCGCGACGCGGCCATCGACGAAGCCCTTGCGCGCGTAGTCGTTGAGAAGCATCTCGGCGACGGCCTTCTGCATGCCGTATGACGATTGCGGGTCGAGCGGCGTCCGGTCGTCGACCAGTGCAGGCAGGTCGCCGCCGTACACCGCCACGGAACTCGTGAACATCACGCGCGGCACGCTGCCGAGCGCGCGGCAGGCTTCCAGCAGCAGGCGTGCAGCGTCGAGGTTCACGCGCATGCCAAGTTCGAAGTCCGCCTCCGCCTGGCCGCTGACGACGGCCGCGAGGTGGAAGACGCTCGCGGTATCGTGCGCGATCGCGCGGCGGACCACGGCCTCGTCGGCGAGATCGCCGACCTGGATGTCGATGCGGGGATCGTCGAAGCCTGCGGGTGCGGACACGTCCAGCATCACGATGCGGCCGATCGGCGCCTGCGCGCCGTCGGGACCCCCGACGGTGCCGCGCGCCAGCAGCGCGCGCACGAGGCGCTGGCCGAGGAAGCCGGACGCGCCGGTGACGACGACGGTGATCGGAGCAGGCACGTCAGCGATCCTCCGCAGGCGTCGCGGGTTGCGCGAGCCGGCAAATTTCCAGCTGGTAGGCCGCGGCGTCGGCGCGGATGCCGACGCCGAGCGCGCGCAGCGCGGGACTGTCGATGACTCGCCAACCTTCGCGCGCGGCGTCCGCATGCGAAGCCTCGCAGAGGACCACCCACGCGGGCACGTCGAACGCGCGGTTCTTCGACTCGGCGGTGTTGATGAAGCTCGCGGACGTGTCGGCGGCGAACAGGTGGCAGGCGATGACGCCGGGATGGGCCATCGCGTCCGGGAACGCGCGGCGGCGCAGGTGGTCGAGCATCGACGCCTCCCGTGCCGGGTCGACGTCGAGCCGCAACGTCACGACGTGGCCGCCGGTGCTGCTGCCGACCGAATGCACGAGCCTGCACACGGCGCGCGACGTGTTGCGGAAATAGCGCAGCGTCTCCGTCGTGGCGGGCGTCGGCGCATTGAGCCGCTGCAGGTACTCGGGCGATACCAGCGCGGACAGGTCCTCCGCCTCGTAGATCGTCAGCCATTCGGGCGAGTGGCCCGCGCTGCGCAGCCGGCGGCCGCGCAGGAAGCCAGGCAACGCCAGGCGCTCGGGAATGTGCTCCTTGTCGTGCCATTCGTAGAAGCGCGTCACGCCTTCCGGCACGACATCGTTCCAGATCAGCACGGTGCCGGTGCCGAGCACCGAACCGCGCGGGCGCGGGTCCACCGCGACAACCGCCGGCGCGACGTCGGTCGTCATCGCTAGCGTCCCTCGAATTGCGGATCGCGCTTGGCGCGGAAGGCCGCCACGCCTTCGTGCAGGTCGCGACTGTCGAAGATCTTCTGCTGTTGCACGGTGGACAGCGACAGCGCCGCGTCCAGCGCCATGTCCTGCGCCGCGTCGACGAGCGTCTTGGCGAGCCGGTTGGACAGCGGCCCGCGCGCCGCGATCACGTTGGCCATCGCGCGTGCTTCGTCCAGCGCGGAGCCTTGCTCGACGACGCGATTGACGAGTCCCCATGCCAGCGCGCGGTCCGTGGGAATGAAGTCGCCGGTGAACAAGAGCTCCTTCGCGCGCGCCGGCCCGACGAGGCGCGTGAGACGCACGGAGCCGTTGCCGGCGAGGCCGCCCAGCCGCGACTCCGTCAAGCCGATCCGGATGCCCGCACGGCACACGCGCAGGTCGCATGCCAGCGCGAGCTCGAAACCGCCACCGAGCGCGTGACCGTCGAGCGCCGCGATCGTTGGCATGGGCAGCGTCGCCAGCGCACGCACGACCATGTCCTCGAACAGGATCTTGTGCTCGCTCGCGTCGGCACGCAGGTGCTCGAACTCGCGGATGTCGCTGCCCGCGCAGAACGCGCGCGCGTCGCCGCCGTGCACGATCACGCACCGCAGTTCAGGCGTGCGGGCGGCCTTGCGCAGGGCCTCGTTGAGGCCGCGCAGCATCGCCTTGTCGACCAGGTTGAGCGGGCCGTTGGCGAGCGCGATCTCGCCGATCGCACCGGTGATCGTCAGCAGGTCGCGTTCCCCGGCAACGTTCGCGGCATCACTGGCCATGGTCACCCTTGCCGTCGATGCCGTGCAGGACGCCCAGGCGCTCGAAATGGCGATGGATGCGGTCGACGTAAGCGGCGAACTCGGGCACGTCGCCCAGCACGATCGGGCGCGGGCGCGGCAACTCGACGCGGATATCCTCGACGACCTCGCCGGGACTCGGCCCCATCACCAGGATGCGATCGGACAGCCCCACGGCCTCCTCGACGCTGTGCGTGATGAACAGCACCGTCGGTCGCCGCCGCAGCCACAGGTTCTCGAGGTCGGTGCGTACCTGCAGCCGCGTCAGCGCGTCGAGTGCGCCGAACGGTTCGTCCATCAGGATCAGCGACGGATCGTGCACCAGCGTGCGGATCAGCGACACGCGCTGGCGCATGCCACCGGACAGCTGGCGCGGATACTTGCCCATCGCGTGCTCGAGCCGGAGCTGCGCGAACAGCTCGCGCGCCCGCTCCTCGATCTGGCGCTTGGGCAGCTTGCGGATGTCGGCATGCAACGTCACGTTGTCGAGCGCGGTGCGGAAGTCGAGCAGCAGGTGGTCCTGGAACGCGATGCCGACATCGGTCACCGGCTTCACGACGGGCTTGCCGCCGATCACGATGTCACCCTGGCTGCGCGGGAGCAGGCCCGCGACCATCAGCATCAGCGTGCTCTTGCCGCAGCCGGACGGGCCGACCACCGACACGAACTCGCCGGCCTGGATGTCGGTCGTGACATCGTTCAGCGCGCGGAACGGCTTGTCGGAATCCTCGCCGAACGTCTTGGCGACGCCGCGGATCGCAATGGGCACGCCGCACCGCGTCTGGCTGTCGAGGATCGCTGTCATGGCTTCTCCTGCGCGGCGGGTGCCGCCTTCGACGCCGACACCGCGGCGAGCGGCACCTTGGACACGAGCAGCGCCTTCCTGCCCCGCTGCACCACGACGTCGTCCTGGTTGACGACCTCGACGTCGAAGATCGCGATCGCCTGCGTCGGCCGCGACTTGCTGTCGCGAAGCTCGGCGATCCGGTAGTTCACGAAGATCGTGTCACCGACGAAGATCGGGCCGGCGAACTTCCAGTCGTCGATGCCGAGGAACGCGACGGCCGTCTCGCGCAGCTCGCCGGTGCGCGCCCACATGAGGCCGTGCGCATAGGCCAGGCCCAGCATGCCGTGGGCGACGCGCCGGCCGAACTGGCTGCTCTGCGCGTAAACGTCGCTCGTGTGCAACTCCGAAAAATCCCCGGTGAGGCCCGCGAAGCCGACGAGATCGGCATCGGTGATCGTGCGCCCGGGGCTCCTGAACGCCATGCCGACGTGCAGGTCGGCGTACGTGTACCCGAGCTTTCTCTCGTCGTGCTTCACGGTGCGCTTCCCGTCACGCCGTCCGGCTTACAGCGGGCACGCGCGCATCTGCGACGCGGGCGGCAGGAAGTCGTGCGTGTAGTACGTCTTCGGATCCTGGCCCGCCGGCAGCAGCTTCACCTCGGCCAGGAGGTCCTGAGACTTGGCCCACAGCGCGTCCTCGCCTTTGCCGAGGTACTTGGCGCCGCCGCTGCAGAACAGCGGCTTGATGGCGGCGAGCTCGGATGTCGCGAGCTTCTCGTTCATTTCCGGGAAGACCTTCTTCAGGTCCTTGATCGCCTGTTCCGGATGGTCGATCGCGAAGCTCCAGCCCTTGAGGCTCGCGGCGACGAACTTCCTGACGACGTCCGGGTGGTTCTTCAGGTAATCGTTTGTCGCGAAGATCGACGTGCTGACCGTCGGCACGCCGTAATCCGCGAAGCGCCACACGTCGAGTTGCGCGCCCTGGGCCTCGGCCTGGATCTGGTACGAATCGATCGAGCCCAGCACCGCGTCGACCTGGCCCTGCAGCAGCGCCGGCACCATCGACGGGACCGGCATGTCGATCGAGTTGATGTCCGACTCCTTGAGGTTGTTGGCCTTCCACAGCAGCGGCAGCATCGTCGTTTGCGACGAACCGGATGGCACGCCAACCTTGTGCCCGGCGAGATCCTTGATCGACTTGATGCCGGTCTTCTTGAGGGCCATCACCGCGTTGGGATTCGACTGGTAGACCGTCGCCACCACCTTCATCGGCGCGCCCTTGGCGATCAGCTGCATCACCGCGACGGCATCGGCGTACGCGATCTGCGCGCGGCCGTTGGCGACGAGCTGGGCGGTGTTGCCCGAGCCGTTGCCCTGCACGATCGTGACGTCGAGGCCCGCGGCCTTGTAATAGCCCTGCTCGAGCGCGGATGCGAAGCCCGCATTCGGGCCGCCCGCCATCCAGTTGAGCTGGAACGTCACCGGCGTGTCCGCGGCGCTCGCGGCGCCGGCCCACGCGCCGATGCCCAGCGCCAACGTCCCGATGCACAGCGACTTCTTCAACGCATTCATGTGGCCTCCTCGATGGTGGTGCCGGTGGTCCGGCAACCGGTTGGTACGGCGAATTGCCCGTGGCTTGCGGGGTCTAGTTGTAGCGCGCGCGCTGCCAGGGCGTGATCGCCCATTCGCAGAACTCGACCACGTAGTTGATGGCGATGCCGATCACCGTCAGCACGACCAGCACGGCGAACACGAGCTCGATGTCCATCGTGCTCGTGCCGCGCAGCAGCACGTAGCCCAAGCCGCGATTGGCGCCCACGAACTCGGCGACGATGGCGGCGGTGGCGGCGATCGTCGCGGACGTCTTCAGGCCGGAGAAGATCACCGGCAGCGCGGCCGGGAAGCGCAGGTAGCGGAACGTGTCCCAGGCCGAGGCGCCCATCGACTTCGTCAGGTAGAGCAGCCGGTCATCCAGGATCATGAAGCCGCTGATGCTCGCGAGCAGCAACGGGAAGAACGTCATCAGCACCGTCAGCAGCACCTTGGACTCGATGCCGAAGCCCAGCCACACGAGGAACAGCGGCGCGACCGCGATCTTGGGTACGAGCTGCATCAGCATGATCGGCGGATAGACGATCTGCTTGGCGAGCGGCGACAGCGCGATCAGCAGGCCCAGCGGGATGGCGGTGACGATCGTGAGCCCGAAGCCGAGCACGATTTCGATCAACGTGATCTGCGCATGCGTCCACAGCATCGGCGCGTCCGACACGATGCGCGAGAACACCGCGCCTGGACCCGGCAACAGGTAGGCCGGGATCTTGAACAGCGAGACGGCGCCTGCCCACAGCGCCACCATCCCGATGAACGTCAGCGGCGGCAGCAGGCTCCAGCCGATGCGCCGCGCCAGCCGGGCGGCCGGCGACCGCGGGCGTCGTGCGGCGGTGGCCGCGGGGATGGCCGCCGCGGACGCCAGGGCCGGCGCTTGCCAGCCGGCCTCGGGCGCCACCGTGCCGGCGCGCTCTGACGTCGAATCAACGTAAGCCACTGCCCGCTCCTCTCGGGTGCCGGCGCGGCGGACGGTAATCCACGGCCGGCGTTCACACGCTTGTGCGGTCTGTTCGAAACGCCGCTCAATGATGGAATGCTATTCCATCTTGCTTTCGACCGCAAGTCCGCGGGCAGGCATCCGCGTCGGCAGGACCGCGTTGCGACGGCTTATGCGGGCGGCGGCCGGAACCGGCGGAAGGCCGCGTAACCGGCCCAGGCAAAGGCGAGGAGCACGATGACCTGCGTCACGACGAACGGCGGCTCCGACTGCGTCGGGGCCATGTCGTGCAGCGCAGGGATCTTGGCGAACGCCTGCGCAAACAGCACGAACACATTGAGGTACAGCGACACCACCGCCGCGATCACATACGTCCCGCGCGCACGACCGACCAGCCGGTAGCGGTACAGCGCGAGCACCGCGACCAGCAGCACGACGAGCGAGATCGCGCCCACGATGTGCGACGGCAGGATGTGATCGCGCGGAAAGAAGTATCCGGTGACGCTCGTGAGGATCGTCGTCGCAAGGAACACCCCGGTGACGAAGCGCGGCACGCGGCTCCCGTACATCGCACCGAGGGCGAGCAGGCCGGCTGCGATACCGATCAGGCTCAGCAACACATGCAGCGTCGTGAACGCCGCCGTGGACATCCCGAAAATCATCCCGCTCTCCCTGTGCGCTGGGGTCAAGGCGCCGGCCAGCGATACCCGGCGAACTGCTCGCGCAGCTTGTTCTTGAGCATCTTACCGGTCGCGCCGAGCGGAATCGCGTCCACGATCGCGACATCGTCGGGAATCTGCCATTTGGGCACGCGCCCCTCGTAGATCCGCAGCAGCTCGTCGCGCGTCGCGCCCGCACCGGGACGGAGCACGACCACCAGCAGCGGCCGCTCGTCCCACTTCGGATGCGGCACGCCGATGCAGGCGGCCATCGCGACCGCCGGATGCGTCAGCGCGATGTTCTCGAGGTCGATCGAGCTGATCCACTCGCCGCCGGACTTGATGACGTCCTTGCTGCGGTCGGTGATCTGCATGTAGCCGTCGGCGTCGATCGTCGCGACGTCGCCCGTGGGGAACCAGCGCAGGCCTTCCGCATCGGTCACCAGCGGATCGCCGCCCTCCCCCTGGAAATACTCGCGAACGACACAGGGCCCGCGCACGAGCAGGTTGCCGAAGGCCGCGCCATCCCACGGCAGGTCGTTGCCCGCGTCGTCGACGATCTTCATGTCGACGCCGTGGAATACGCGACCCTGCTTGGCCTTGATCGCGAAAGCATCGTCGGCGGGCAGCGCCGCGTGCTGCGGCCGCAACGCGCACAGCGTACCGAGCGGCGACATCTCGGTCATTCCCCACGCATGCAGCGCCGCGACGCCGTAGCGCTCCTCGAACGTACGCAGCATGGCCGGCGGCAGCGCCGCACCGCCGATCACCGTGCGCTGCATGCTGGTGAAGCGCAGGCCGTTCTGCCCCACGTACGCGAGCAGGTTCTGCCAGACCGTGGGCACGCCGGCCGCCATCGTCACCTTCTCCGCTTCCATCAGCTCATAGACGGACTTGCCGTCCAGCGCGCATCCGGGAAGGACGAGCTTGGCGCCGGTCATCGTCGCCGCGTAGGGAATGCCCCAGGCGTTGACGTGGAACATCGGCACGACCGGCATGATCGTGTCGCGCGCCGACAGGTTCATGACGTCGGGCCACGTGATCGCGAACGTGTGCAGCAGCGTCGAACGATGACTGTACAGCGCACCCTTCGGATGCCCGGTCGTGCCCGACGTGTAGCAGAGCGAGGACGCCAGGTGCTCGTCGAGCTCCGGCCACGCGTAGCGGTCGCCATGCGCGGCGACGAGCTCCTCGTAGCACAGCAACTCCACACCCGGCGGCGAGGGCGGCATGTGCTCGCGGTCCGTCATCGCCACGACCGCGCGCACGGTCTTCATCAGCGGCGCGATCTTCTCGACGATCGGCAGGAACGTGAGGTCGAAGAACAGGCACCGGTCCTCGGCGTGATTGGCAATCCACGCGATCTGCTCCGGCGCGAGGCGCGGGTTGATCGTGTGGAGCACCGATCCCTTGCCCGATACGGCGTAATACAGCTCCAGGTGGCGATAGCCGTTCCAGGCGAGCGTCGCCACGCGGTCGGACAGCGCGACACCCAGCGCGTCGAGTGCGTTGGCGAGCCGCCGCGCCCGGCCGTGCACTTCGCGGTACGTCGTCCGGTGGATGTCGCCCTCGACGCGCCGCGACACGACCTCGACGTCCCCGTGGTGGCGGTCCGCGTGCCGGATCAGCGACGACACCAGCAGCGGAACGTCCTGCATCAGGCCCTGCATGTTCTCCTCCGGCGGCTCGATGGCGCGTGCCAGGGGCGTCCTGGCCAGCTGGCGTGCCGTGCTCTGCGGCAGCGGCAGTATTGCACGACTGCGCGCCGCCGCCGCCGCCGCGGGAGCCGCGATGGCCCTACAATCGCGGAGCCCAATTCCCGGAGCCCCCGATGGCCTCGTCCGCTTCCAAGCTCGTCCTCGCCGCCGCCGCCGCGGCGGTCCTCTGCGTGTCGTCCGCCGCCAGCGCACAGTGGGTGCTGCTGGCCCGCCACGTCGTGGGCCGTATCCAGAGCATTTCGCAGCAGACGCAGGACGGCAAGACGCAGTTCGACACGGCAACCGTGATCGTCGACGTCCCGCTCGACAAGGTCTACGCGACCGTCAAGCGCTCGTTGCAGGACGCGCAGGCCAGGGAAGGGATCACCGTCAACCGCAGCGACGACGAGCACCGGACGATCGCGTTCTATCGCGGCGCCCAGGCGGCGACGATCAGCGCCGCCGCGCTGGGCGACAACCTGACGCAGCTGATGGTGTCGTCCGTACGCCCCGGGACGGCCGGCACGGATGCAGCGACGCAGGCCCCGACGCCGCTGATCGTCGAGCGCATCCTTGCCACCTGCAAGGCCATGGGGGTCGAGTGCTCGGCCGCGCCGACGCAATGACGCGCTGGGGGCTGTAGGACGCGACTCACGAGGCAATCGGGGCTGCACCGATGGGGCATCGGCGCGCACGCGCCTAGCATGGTCATCGTCATCCGGCGCGCAACGCGCAACCTACAACCCGACAGACGAGGTCAATCATGCTGAAGTGGGCCCTGATCTTCCTCGTGATATCCATTGTGGCAGGTCTCTTTGGATTCACGGGCATCGCGGCAGGCGCCGCGGGCATCGCCAAAATCCTGTTCTTCCTGGCGCTGGCGCTGTTCGTCGTGTTCCTGATCGTCGCCGTGGCGGCAGGACGCAAGCTGACGGAATAGCGTCGTCCTCCGCCGACCAGAACCGGGCGCCCGCCTCGTAGCGGCGCCCGGTTTTTTTCATGGCGCGCGTCGTCAGCCGCCCGTGGTTTCGCCGCCCATCACCTGCAACACGATGCCGGTGATGTACGACGAGTCCGCATTCGATGCGAGGAAGACGTACGCAGGCGCGAGCTCCTCCGGCTGCGCCGGCCGGCCCATCGGCGAATCCTTGCCGAATACCGCCACCTTTTCGGGCGGCAATCCGCGATCGGACGGATTGAGGGGCGTCCATACCGGACCCGGGGCGACGGCGTTCACGCGAATGCCGCGCGGGATCAGCTCCATCGCAAGCGTCTTCGTGAACGCGTTGATGGCCCCCTTGGTCGCCGAGTAGTCCGGCAGTTCCTTCGAGCCCTTAATCCCGGTTTCCGAGCTGGTGGCGACGATCGCGGCGCCGGGCTTCATGTGCCGCAGGCTCGCGCGGGCAAGCCGGAAGTACGCATACATGTTGGTCTGGAACGTGCGGTCGAATTCCTCGTCGGTCACCTCGTCCAGCGATTTCTTGCGTGCCTGGTGCGCCGCGTTGGACACGAGGATGTCGAGGCGGCCGAAGTCACGGGCGACTTCGTCGACCAGGCGATCGCAGAACGCAGGATCGGTGAGATCGCCCGGGATGGCGAGGCAGCGCACGCCCTCGCGCTCGATGGCCGCACGCGTCACGTCCGCATCGGATTGCTCGGCCGGCAGGTAGCTGATCGCGACGTCCGCGCCCTCGCGTGCATACAGCGCCGCAACCGCGCGGCCGATGCCCGAGTCGCCGCCCGTGACCAGCGCCGCCTTGCCGCGCAACTTCCCGGCGGCCCGGTAGGCCTCCGCCTGCCACGCCGGCTTTGGCGAAAGCTCGCTCTCGAGGCCCGGACTAGGCTGGTGCTGCGGCGGAAACGGGGGCTTCGCTTCGTCGATCTTGCGGGCGTTGTTCTCCATGGCAGGTCTCCGGCAACGTGAAAGCGACAGCTTCACGCGACGGCGCACGCCGTGCCATCAGCGTACGGCCGTGATCCGTGCCGGCGACCACTGACATGACCGCGGAATGTCACCGCTACGCTCCGCGCGTGCCTGCAGGCTTCCAGACATCCCGCAACAGCGCACGCACGTCGATGCGCACGCGCGGCGCCGCTTCCGGCTCGGCCGCGACGCGAACGGGCTCCGGCCATGTGCGTTGCGTGCAATGCCGCAGCACGGACGCGGGCAGGAAGCGACTGGGCAACGCATAGACGTGCCGGTCACCGCCGGCGGCCTGCCCCGTGACGTAGAAACGCTGCGGTAACGTCAGCACGAGGGCGTCGCGGGCGCGCGTCATCGCCACATAGAGCAGGCGCCTTTCCTCCTCGATCTCGTCCGGGCCGCTCGCCATGTCCGACGGCAGGCAGCCGTCGACGCAGCGCAGGACCTGCACGGTCTTCCACTCCTGGCCCTTGGCCGAGTGGATCGTCGACAGCGTCAGGTAATCGTCGTCGAGCCACGGCTCGGCGGCATGGCCCGCCGCGGCCGCCGGCGGGTCCAGCGTGAGCTCGGTGAGGAAGCGTTCGCGCGACGGATACGCGGCGGCGATCCGCGCGAGCTGCTCGAGGTCCGCCTGGCGCAGCGCGGCGTCGTCGTACAGCCGCTCGAGCTCGCCCGCATACCACGCGACGACGGCGTCGAATTCGCCCGGCCACGCGCTGCCGGGCGCGCGTAGCGAGGCGACGACGCCGATGAGGCGGACCCATGATTCGACGGCCGCAGGCGGCACGCGGAAGTTGCGCATCGCCGCCAGCAGGTCGTCCTGCGCCGCGGGTGCGTCGAGCGCGTCGAGCCAGCGCGTCGCGGTGGCCGGTCCCACGCCCGGCATGAGGCGCAGCGCCCGAAAGCCGGCGAGCCGTGCGCGCGGGTTCTCGATCCAGCGCAGTACCGCGAGTGCGTCCTTCACGTGCGCGGCCTCGAGAAACTTGAGGCCGCCGTACTTCACGAACGGGACGTTGCGGCGCGCGAGCTCCAGCTCCACGTGCGCACTGTGGCCGGAGCTGCGGAACAGCACGGCCTGCGCCTTGAGCGCGATGCCCTCCTCGCGCCACGCGAGCACCTGTTCGACGACGCAGCGCGCCTCTGTCGTCTCGTCGGCGACGGTGACGACCGCCGGTGGCGCACCGCCGGCGCGATCGGTCACGAGGTCCTTCGTGTAGCGCTCGCGTGCGAGCGCGATCACCGCATTGGCCGCGCCGAGCACGGCTTCCGTCGAGCGGTAGTTGCGCGCGAGCGTGACGATCTCCGCCGGTGGCGCGTACTGCTGCGGAAAGTCGAGGATGTTGCGGACCGTCGCCGCACGGAAGCCGTAGATCGCCTGCGCGTCGTCGCCGACGACGGTGACGCCGCGGCCGTCCGGCTTGAGGCGCCGCAGGATCGTGGCCTGCAGCGCATTGGTGTCCTGGTATTCGTCGACGAGCACGTGGTCGAAGCGCGCGCCGATGTCCGCGGCCAGCGCGGGTTCGCCCAGCATGACCGCCCAGTACAGCAGCAGGTCGTCGAAGTCGAGGACCTGCTGCCGCTGCTTGGCGGCGACGTAGTCGTCGAACAGCGCGCGCAGCCGCTCGGTGTGCGCCCCGCACCACGCGAAGTGCCGCTCGACCACCGTGGCCAGCGGTGCTTCGGCGTTGACGCACCGCGAGTAGACGGCGACACAGGTGGCGGCGGTCGGGAAGCGCGACTCCACCGGATGCCGCGCCAGCGTCTCGTGCCGCAGCAGCGCCATCAGGTCCTCGGAGTCGCCGCGATCGTGCACGGTGAAATTGGCCGCAAGCCCGAGGCTTTCGGCATGCATCCGCAACAGCCGCGCGCCGATGCTGTGGAACGTCCCCGCCCACGGCAGCGACGGCGGCACTGCCACCCCTGACGGGAGCGTCGCGCGCAACACGCGACCCGCCCGCTGCTCGAGCTCCGCCGCCGCGCGCCGGCTGAACGTCAGCAGCAGCACGCGCGCAGGGTCTGCGCCGTCGCGGATCAGCCGCGCTACGCGGTGCGCGAGCGTCGCCGTCTTGCCGGCACCGGCGCCGGCGATGATCAGCAGCGGGCCGGGCTGCGAGAGCCCGGCGCCATGGGCGACCGCGCGCTGCTGTTCGGGATTGAGGACGTCTGCGGACAGGGCCATCGGGCTACGGGAGAAGGAGGAACGCCCGATGATAGAACGATCGTTCGACGCACACCAGCGCTGCGTTTCATCGCGGCCGGCTGCAGGTGGTGGCCCCGGCGGAGCGTTTGGTGCCAGTCCGCTGGGCAGCCCTTCTGCGCATCCGGATAATCCGCGCGTCCCTACGCTCCCCGGTGCCCCCATGCCGCTCGATCTCGTCCTGCAGGACCTGTCCAAGACCTATCCGAACGGCGTACGCGCCCTCGACGGCGTCAGCCTCGAGATCCCGACCGGCATGTTCGGATTGCTGGGGCCCAACGGCGCCGGCAAGTCGACGCTGATGCGCACGCTCGCCACGTTGCAGGACGCCGACCGCGGCAGCGCGCGCCTAGGCGACATCGACGTGCTGCGCGACAAGGACGCGGTCCGTCGCGTGCTGGGCTACCTGCCGCAGGACTTCGGCGTCTATCCCAAGGTGTCGGCCGAGGACATGCTCGACCACCTCGCCCGGCTCAAGGGCATTGCAGAGCGCGGCGCGCGCCGCGACACCGTCGCGCGGCTGCTGCAGCAGGTGAACCTGTGGGATGTGCGCAAGAAGGCGCTGGGCGGCTACTCGGGCGGCATGCGCCAGCGCTTCGGCATCGCACAGGCGCTGCTGGGCGACCCGCGCCTCGTGATCGTCGACGAGCCGACGGCGGGCCTCGACCCGGAAGAGCGCGTGCGCTTCCACAACCTGCTCGCCGAGATCGGCGAGAACGTCGTCGTGATCCTGTCGACGCACATCGTGTCCGACGTGTCCGACCTCTGCGCGCGGATGGCGATCATCGCCAAGGGGCGCGTGCGCCTGACCGGCGCGCCGGACGCCGTCGTGGCGTCGCTGCGCGGCCGCGTCTGGCAGAAGACGATCGCCCGCACGGAGCTCGAGGCCGCCAAGGCCGCATATCCGGTCATCTCGTCGCGGCTCGTCGCCGGGCGCACGCTGGTCACGGTCGTGGCCGACGGCGCGCCGTCGCCGGACTTCGTCGGCGTCGAACCCACGCTCGAGGACGTCTATTTCGCGACGATTGCCGTGAAGGCCGAGCCGTTGGCCGCTGCCGCCTGACGCCATGGGCCGCCTGCTCACCATCGCGCGCTTCGAGGTCGCGCGCCGCCTGCGCCAGCTGTCGACGTGGGTCTACTTCATCGTCTTCTTCGCGCTGGCGCTGCTGTGGGTCGCCGCGGCCGGCGGCGCATTCCGCGGCGCGAACATCGTCTTCGCGAGCGGCAAGGTCTGGATCAACTCGCCGTACGCGATCCAGCAGACGCTCGGCTTCCTCGGCATGATGGCCGTCACGGTGATCGGCGCGATCATGGGCCGCGCGGTCCAGCAGGACTACGAATACCGGAGCGAGACGTTCTTCTTCACGGCGCCGATCCGGCGCTGGGAATACCTGGGCGGCAGGTTCACCGGCGCGTTCGTCACCACGATGCTCGTGCTGGGGGGACTGGGCCTCGGCGCATGGGCGGGCACGCTGCTGCCCAACATCCCGGCCGACCGCCTCGGGCCGCCGCGCCTCGCCGCGTACCTGCTGCCTTACGCGACGACGCTGGCGCCCAACGTGTTCTGGCTGGGCTGCGTGTGCTTCTGCCTGGGCGCGCTGACACGCCGGATGCTGCCGATCTACGTGACGACGGTGCTGGCGCTGATCGCCTACCTCGTCGCAGGCTCGCTGCTGCGCGACCTCGACAACAAGACGCTCGCGGCGCTGCTGGACCCGTTCGGCCTGACGGCCGTGTCGCGGATCACCGAGTACTGGCCGATCGCGGACCGCAACACGCGACTGGTGCCGCTCACCGGCGTGCTCGCCGCCAACCGGCTCGCCTGGATCGGGGTGGGCGTATGCGTGCTGGCGCTGACGGCGTGGCGCTTCAAGTTCGGCGAAGCGCGGGGCGCGAAGAGCGCGAAGGCGGTGCACGACGACGCCGACGACGCGGTCCGCGCGTCCGCGCGCTTCGTCCCGACCGCCCTCGCCCGGCGCTCCGCGTGGACGCAGCTGCCGCGCCTCACGTGGCTGTACTTCCGCGAGACCGTGCGCAACCTGTACTTCGGCGTGTTCGTGCTGGCCGGCGTCGCGTTCATGATCGCGGCGAGCACGACGATGGGATCGCTGTTCGGCACCAACACGTGGCCGGTGACCTACCAGATCCTGGGCCTGATCGAGGGTACGTTCTCGGTGTTCATGCTCGTGATCATCACGTTCTATGCCGGCGAACTCGCCTGGCGCGAGCGCGACAACCGGCTCGACCAGATCCAGGACGCGCTGCCGGTGCCGACATGGCTGCCGCTTGCGGCCAAGCTGCTCGCGCTGATGCTGATCCCGCTCGTGCTGCAGGCCGTGCTGATGCTGTGCGGCATCGCGATCCAGACCGCCAAGGGCTATCACCACTACGAGCTCGGGCAGTACGTGCGGCGCCTGTTCGGCATCGGCCTCGTCGACTACTGGCTGGTCTGCGCGCTGGCACTCGCCGTGCAATCCATCGTGAACCAGAAGTACCTGGGTCACTTCGTGATGATCGTGTACTACGTCGCGCTGGTGGCAGCCATCCCGCTGGGCTTCGAGCACGGCCTCTACCTGTACGGCGAGACGCCGCAGGTGACGTACTCGGACATGAACGGCTTCGGGCACTTCATGCTGCGCGCCCGCGCATTCCAGGCCTACTACGGCGCCTGGGCGTTGCTGCTCGTCATCGTGGCCTACCTCGCCTGGACGCGCGGTACGACGAGCGACTGGCGCGGACGGCTGGTCGTCGCGCGATCCCGCTTCACGCCACGCGTGGCAGCCGCGGCCGGCGTCGTCGGCGTTCTGATCGCTGCCACCGGCGGCTACATCTTCTACAACACGAACATCCTCAACCGCTACGAGACCGCGTACGACGGCGAGCAGCGCCAGGCCGACTACGAGAAGCGCTACCGCGCGCTGCTCGCGGACCCCCAGCCGAAGATCACCGACGTCAAGCTGCGCGTCGAGCTGTACCCGCTCGCACAGCGGGTGCGGGCGACCGGCACGTACACGCTCGTCAACAGGACGTCGCAGCCGGTGACGCGCGTGCACCTCATGTGGATGCAGGGCGCCGACGAAGTGATCCATGCGTTGAGGTTCGACCGCGCCGCCACGCTCGCCACCGACGACATGCAGGTCGGCGTGCAGAGCTATGCGTTCGCCGAGCCGCTCCCGCCCGGCGGCGAGACGGTGATGACGTTCGACGTCGAGGTGCCGACGCACGGCTTCGTCAATGCCGGCAGCAACACGTCGGTCGTCTACAACGGCACGTTCGTCAACGGCCAGTTCATGCTGCCGACCGTCGGCTACGACGAGCGTGGCGAGCTCACGCTCGACCGCGACCGCGTGAAGTTCGGCCTGAAGCCGCGCGAGCGCAAGCGGGACCGCGACGACCCGGCCGGGCCCGCCTACAACTACCTGACGCACGCCGCGGATTTCATCACGTTCGAGGCCGAAGTCGTCACCGACGCCGACCAGTACGCGATCGCGCCGGGCTACCTGATCCGCGACTGGACCGACGGCGACCGCCGCCACTTCCTGTACCGGATGGACAGCCCGATCCTCGACTTCTTCGCGTTCCAGTCGGCGCGCTATGCGGTGAAGAAGGACCGCTGGCACGACGTGGCCATCGAGGTCTACTACCAGCCGGGCCACGAATACAACCTCGACCGGATGATCGCCGCGGTCAAGGCATCGCTCGACTACTACACGACGAACTTCGGGCCCTACCAGCACCGGCAGTTCCGCATCGTCGAATTCCCGCGCTACGCCGCGTTCGCGCAGGCGTTCCCCAACACGATCCCGTTCTCGGAGGGCATCGGCTTCATCGCGCGCGTCCGCGAGAACGACAAGGACGACATCGACTACCCGTACTACGTGACGGCACACGAGGCCGCGCACCAGTGGTGGGCGCACCAGGTCATCGGTGCCGACGTCCAGGGCGCGACGATGCTGTCGGAAACGCTCGCGCAGTACTCGGCGCTGATGGTGATGAAGCAGAAGTACGGCCCGGCGAAGATGCAGAAATTCCTGGCCTACGAGCTGGACCGCTACCTGATCGGCCGCGCCGGCGAGCAGAAGAAGGAGCTGCCGCTGGCGCGCGTCGAGGACCAGGCGTACATCCACTACCGCAAGGGCAGCCTCGTCATGTACGCGCTCGCCGACGCCATCGGCGAGGAACGGCTCAACCGCGCGATCCGCCGCTTCCGCGACGACTACGCGTTCAAGGGACCTCCGTACCCGACGACGACGCAGTTCCTCAAGTACGTGCGCGAGGAGACGCCTCCGCAGTGGCAGTACCTGATCGACGACCTGTTCGAGACGATCACGCTGTACGACAACCGCGCCGTGCGGGCCGAGGCCAGGCCGCTCGCCGGCGGGCGCTATGCGGTGACGCTGTCCGTGATCGCCAAGAAGCGGCGCGCCGACGAGCTTGGCAAGGAGACCGACGTGCCGCTCGCCGACTGGATCGACGTCGGCGTCCTCGACGCCGAGGGGAACCCGCTGTACCTCGAGAAGAAGCACATCGAGAGCAACGAGGCGACGTTCACCGTCGAGGTCGCGGGCAAGCCCGCGCGTGCCGGCATCGACCCGCTCAACAAGCTGATCGACCGCGACCCGAAGGACAACACCGTGGCAGTCGACGTCGACGGCGGCTGAACGCCGGTCAGATCACCTTCGAGTAGCGCGCCGCGACGGCGTCGTCGCGCAGGTAGCGGTCGAAGACCTTCGCGACGACGCGCACCAGCAACCGGCCGCGCGGCGTCACGCGGATGGCGCCCGGCCGCACCTCGACCAGGCCGTCGGCCGCGAGCGTTGCGAGTGCCGCGAGCTCGGGCGCGAACGTGCGCTCGAAATCGACGCCGTGGCGCGCGGAGAACGCGGCGGTGTCGAGCGCGAAGTCGCACATCAGCGCGTGGATCGCGGCGCGCCGGACGCGATCGTCGGCGCTCAGCGCATGGCCGCGCAGCACCGGCAGCTCGCTACGGTCCAGCGCCGCGTAGTAGTCGCCCAGCGTGCGCACGTTCTGCACGTAGGCGTCGCCGGGCGCGCCAATGGCCGAGATGCCGAACGCCAGCAGGTCGTCCGCCGAGTCCGCCGTATAGCCCTGGAAATTGCGCCGCAGCCGGCCTGCGCGCTGCGCGACGGCCAGCGGGTCGTCCCGGCGCGCGAAGTGGTCCATGCCGATGTAGACATAGCCGGCCGCCGCCAGCCGCGCGATCGCGAGCTCCAGCGTCGCGAGCCGCGTCGCAGCGTCCGGCAGCTCCTCGCGCGCGATGCTCCGCTGCGGCTTGAACAGGTGCGGCACGTGTGCATAGCCGTACAGCGCGATGCGATCCGGCGCAAGGTCCGCGACGCGGTCCAGCGTACGCGCGAACGATGCCACGGTCTGGCGCGGCAGCCCGTAGATCAGGTCGACGTTGACGGAGTCGAAGCCGTGGTGGCGGGCGGCCTCGATGACGGCGCGCGTCTCCGGTTCGCCCTGCACGCGGTTGACGGCCACCTGCACGTCGTGGTCGAAGTCCTGGACACCGACGGACAGCCGGTTGAAACCGAGCTCGGCGAGGCGCGCGATGCCAGCGGCGTCGACCTTGCGCGGGTCCACCTCGATGGCGACCTCCGCGTCCGGATCGAGATCGAACGCGTCCAGCAGCGCGCGCATCACCTGTGCCTGCTCGGCGGACGTGAGGAACGTCGGCGTGCCGCCACCCCAGTGGATCTGGCGCACGCGCCCCGGCCCGGCCATGTGCCGGCGCACGGCCGCGATCTCGCGGCACAGGTACTCGACGTAGCGCGCCGAGCGCGTGCGGTCGCGCGTGACGACCTTGTTGCATGCGCAGTAGTAGCAGATGGAGTCGCAGAACGGCAGGTGCACGTACAGCGACAACGGCGCGACCGTCCCGCCCAGCCTGGACAGCGCCTCGACGTAGCGGTCGGCGGCGAACTCCGGCCCGAAGCGGTCGGCCGTCGGGTAGGACGTGTAGCGCGGGCCCGGTCCGTCGTAGCGGGCCAGCAGGCCGGCGTCGAACGCCGGCGCGTCGGCGCGGGCGATATGAGGATGCAGCGGAATCACGTTCATGGACGCGACTGTGCGCGCCCCGCGCGCCATGCGCCTTGATCCGCGTCAAGCCCGTGCGCTGCGCCAAAGCTTGCGCCAGATCAAGGCACGCGGGACGCAGGACGGCGACGATATGCGCGCCCCCATGCCATCCTCCACCGATCTCGCCTCCCCCGCGGCGACGTGCCCGTTGCCTGCGGCAGCGCGCACGGCCACGCCGGCCGTCTGCTACCACTGCCACCAGCCGGTGCCGGCAGGCAGCCGCTGGCTCGACACGCACGCCGACGGCGACCGCCACTACTGTTGTGCCGGCTGCCAGGGCATGGCCGCGCTGGTGGCCGCCGCCGGCCTCGACGCGTTCTATGCACGCTCGCGAACCGGAGGCAGCCCCGCGCGGCCGGCGACCGACAGCGCCGCAGCGCGCGATGCCGAGGCCCTTGCGATCGCGGCGCGCACCGCCGGGGCGATCGTCGCGCGCGCCGACGGCAGCGAGGAAGCGTCGCTGCTGATCGAGGGGCTGCATTGCGGTGCGTGCGTCGAACTCATCGAGCGCTGGCTTGCGCGCCAGCCCGGGATCGTCGATGCCCGGCTCAACATGATGACCGCGCGGATGCAGGTGCGCTGGGACCCGGCGACGACGAACCTCGCGACCGTGCTGCAGGCCGTCACGTCGCTCGGTTTCCGCGCGCAGCCGTACGACCGCGCCCGCCGTGAAGCGGGCGCCCAGCGCAGCGACCGCGCGGCGCTGACGCGCGCCGCCGTTGCGGTGCTCGCGATGATGCAGGTGATGATGTTCGCAGTGCCCGCGTACATCAGCCACGACGGCGTCGCGCCCGAATACCAGGCATTGCTCGCGCGCGTGAGCCTCGTGCTGACGCTGCCTGTGGTCGTCTACTGCGCGTGGCCGCTGTTCGCTGGCGCCGTGCGTGACGTGCGCGCGCGCCGCCTCGGCATGGACGTGCCGGTCACGCTGGGCATCGCCATCGCGTTCGCCGCCAGCGTGCACGCGACGGTCACCGGCCGGGGCGCGCTGTACTACGACTCCGTCACGATGTTCGTCGCGCTGCTGCTGTGCGCGCGCTATCTCGAGACGCGTGCACGCCGGCGCGCCGGCGACGCGATCGAGGCCATTGCGCCGGCGCTGCCCGGCACCGCCGACCGGCTGCGCGCAGATGGATCCGTCGCGTGCGTCGCCGCGAGCACGCTCGCGCCGGGGGAGCACATCCGCGTCGCCGCCGGCGCGACGATCCCGGTCGACGGCGTCGTCGTCGCCGGCCGCGCGCGCGTATCCGAGGCGGTGCTCACCGGCGAGAGCTGGCCGCAGCCGAAAGGCCCCGGCGACGCCGTACTCGCCGGCTCGCTGAACGGCACGTCGCCGCTGACGGTCGAGGTCCGTCGTGCCGGCGAACGCACGTCGCTGTCCGCACTGGCGCGGCTCGTCGATCGTGCCGCCGCGGCGCGGCCGGCGGCAGCCGCATGGGCCAGCCGCGTCGCTGCATGGTTCGTCGCCGGCCAGCTGGCCGTCGCGCTCGCCGCGACGCTGTGGTGGTGGCCGCGCGATGCCGCGCTTGCGGTCCGGATCGGCATCGCGGTCCTGATCGTGTCCTGCCCGTGTGCACTGGCCCTCGCCTGGCCGGCCGCGATCGCGAGCGCCGTCGGCGGCCTGGCGCGCCGCGGCAGCCTGGTGGTGCGCGATCACGCACTGGACACGCTCGCCCGCGTCACGACGGTCGCGTTCGACAAGACGGGGACGCTGACGCAAGGCCGGATCGCGTTGCGCGACGTCCGCACGACGCGTGCGGACATCGACGCTCCGCGCGCCCGCGCCGTGGCCGCCGCCCTCGAAGCGGGCAGCGACCACCCGCTGGCCGCCGCACTGCGCGACGCGGCGCCCGACGCCGCGTTGCAGGCAACCAACCTCGCCGGCGTGACCGGCTGTGGCGTCGAAGGCGATGTGGACGGGCGGCATTACCGGTTGGGCAAGCCGGGATGGGCGCTCGGCGCGTGCGCGCGCCCTGCCACTGCGACGGAGGTCGCGGCGCTTGCGGACCTCGACGACGACGCGACGATCGTCGCACTTGCGGATGCCGACGGCCTGTGCGCCGCGTTCGCGCTCGCGGACACGCTGCGGCCCTCCGCGCACGCGATGGTCGTCCAGCTGAAGGCGGCGGGCCTGCGCGTCGTGCTGCTGTCCGGCGACCGCGAGCCGGCCGTCGCGCACGTCGCGCACGCGCTCGGCATCGACGCCTGGCGTGGCGACTGCATGCCTGACGCCAAATGCGATGCGATCCGCGCGCTGCAGCGGGGCGGCGACGTCGTCGCGATGGTCGGCGATGGCCTGAACGACGGCGGTGCGCTGGCGCAGGCGGACGCGGGCATCGTGTTCGGCCGCGCGGCCGCGGCCACGCAATGGGCGGCCGACGTCGTGCTGCTGACGCCCGATCCGGCGGCGATCGCGGGCCTGCTGGCCTCTGCGCGCCGGACGCGCCGCGTGATCCGCCAGAACCTCGGCTGGGCACTCGCCTACAACGCCGTGGCCGTCCCTCTCGCGATCGCCGGCGCGCTCACGCCGCTGGTCGCCGCCGTCGGCATGTCCCTGTCGTCGGTGCTGGTCGTGGCCAACGCCCTGCGATTGCTGCGTACCCGCGCGACGCCGGCTGGATCCGCGTGACGCGATGGACATCCTGTACCTGCTGATCCCGTTGTCGCTGGTGCTGGCCGTGCTGATCGGCGCCGCGTTCGCGTGGAGCGTCAGGAACGGTCAATTCGACGACCTCGAGGGCCCGGCACACCGGATTCTCGCGGATGACGACAACGTGCCTTGATCCTGATCAACGTGTGCCGCGCCAACGCACGGCACCATTCTTCCATGACCGCGGCGGCTTGTAGTTTGAATTGGTTGGGGCCGGGTCGTCGCGGTCACCCCATCGTCCTGAACCTTCCGGAACCCGCATGAGCGCAAGCCTTGCAATGCCTGCCGCCGCGGCCGCGCCCGCGGTCGCCGCGACGTTCAACTACAAAGTCGTGCGCCAGTTCACCGTGATGACCATCGTCTGGGGCATCGTGGGCATGCTGGTCGGCGTCATCATCGCGGCCCAGCTGCTGTGGCCCGATCTCACGTACGGCATCCCGTGGCTGTCCTATGGCCGGCTGCGGCCGCTGCACACCAACGCGGTGATCTTCGCGTTCGGCGGCTCGGCGTTGTTCGCGACGTCGTACTACTGCGTCCAGCGGACCTGCCAGGTGCGACTGTTCGGGGGCCCGCTGGCCGGCTTCACGTTCTGGGGCTGGACCGCGGTGATCGTCCTCGCGGCGATCACGCTCCCGCTCGGCTACACGACGGGCAAGGAATACGCGGAGCTCGAATGGCCGATCGACCTCCTGATCGCCGTCGTTTGGGTGTCGTACGCGATCGTGTTCTTCGGCACGATCTTCAAGCGCCGCACGCCGCACATCTACGTCGCCAACTGGTTCTACGGCGCGTTCATCCTGGCGGTGGCGCTGCTGCACATCGTCAACAGCGCCGAAGTGCCCGTGTCGTTCTGGCCGATGAAGTCGTACTCCGCCTACGCGGGCGTCCAGGACGCAATGGTCCAGTGGTGGTACGGGCACAACGCGGTCGGCTTCTTCCTGACCGCCGGCTTCCTCGGGATCATGTACTACTTCGTGCCCAAGCAGGCCGGCCGCCCGATCTACTCGTACCGGCTGTCCGTCGTCCACTTCTGGGCGCTGATCTTCACGTACATGTGGGCGGGCCCGCACCACCTGCACTTCACCGCGCTGCCCGACTGGACGCAGTCGCTCGGCATGATCTTCTCGCTGATCCTGCTCGCGCCGTCGTGGGGCGGGATGATCAACGGGATCATGACGCTGTCCGGTGCCTGGTACAAGCTGCGCACGGACCCGATCCTCAAGTTCCTGATCGTGTCGCTGTCGTTCTACGGGATGTCGACGTTCGAGGGGCCGATGATGTCGATCAAGACGGTCAACTCGCTGTCGCACTACACCGACTGGACGATCGGCCACGTGCATTCGGGCGCGCTCGGCTGGGTCGCGTTCATCTCCATCGGCTCGATCTACTACCTGCTGCCGCGGATGTTCGGCAAGCGCGAGATGTGGTCGACGCGGCTCATCACGCTGCACTTCTGGATCGCGACGATCGGCGTCGTGCTGTACATCGCGTCGATGTGGATCGCCGGCGTCATGCAGGGGCTGATGTGGCGCGCGACGAACACCGACGGCACGCTCACCTACGCGTTCGCCGAAGGCGTCAAGGCCACGTACCCGTACTACGCGATCCGTCTTACCGGCGGCACGCTGTTCTTCAGCGGGATGCTGCTGATGGCGTGGAACGCGATTCGCACCGCGGCCGGCGGTCAGTGCGCCGACCCGCCGATTCCCGTCACCGCGACCGGCGACGCCACGCACGCCGCCTGACCGAACGGATATCCCATGCTCAGTCAAGAAAAAGTCGAGAAGAACCTCGGTTGGATGATCGTGCTGACGGTGCTCGTCGTCTCGGTCGGCGGCCTGGTCGAGATCGTTCCGCTGTACTTCCAGAAGTCGACGACCACCGCCGTCACCGGTGTGACGCCGTATACGCCGCTGCAGCTCGCGGGCCGCGACGTCTACCTGCGCGAAGGCTGCTACAACTGCCATTCGCAAATGATCCGGCCGTTCCGCGCCGAGACCGAGCGCTACGGCCACTACTCGGTCGCCGGCGAATTCGTCTACGACCACCCGTTCCAGTGGGGCAGCAAGCGCACGGGCCCCGACCTCGCGCGCGTCGGCGGACGCTATTCGGACGACTGGCACCGCGTCCACCTCAACAACCCGCGCGACGTCGTGCCCGAGTCGAACATGCCGGGCTACCCGTGGCTCGCGCAGACCCCGCTCGACCCCGGGACGATCGCGCCCAGGATGCGCGCGCTGCGCACGGTGGGCGTCCCCTATACCGACGACGACATCGCCAAGGCGCCCGACGCGCTGAAAGGCAAGACGGAGCAGGACGCGCTGATCGCGTACCTGCAGAACCTCGGTCTCGCGCTCCGCAACGTGAGGTAACGATGGAAATCTACTCGAAGATCGGCAGCGTGCTGACCGTGCTCTCGTTCCTGCTGTTCATCGGCATCGTCGCGTGGGCGTGGAGCAGCCGGCGCAAGACCTCCTTCGCGCGCGCGGCCATGGAACCGTTCGCGCTCGACGATGACCTGCCGCCTGCCAGCGGCCGCAAAGGATAGGCCGTGAGCGATTTCACCTCGAGCTTCTGGAGCTGGTACGTCTCGATCCTGACGATCGTCAGCGTGCTGGCGTGCGCATTCCTGCTGTACCGGATGGGCCGCATGCGCGTCGCGAAAGCTCCGCAGGCGGCGGACGGCAAGACGGCGACGACGGGCCACGTCTGGGACGAGGACCTCGCCGAATACAACAACCCGTTGCCGCGCTGGTGGATGTGGCTCTTCTACATCACGATCGTGTTCGCGTGCATCTACCTGGCGCTGTACCCGGGGCTCGGCAAGTTCCCCGGCCTGCTGGGCTGGACCTCGGCCGGTGCCTACCAGGACGACGTGCGCGCGACGCAGGCCACGGTGGCGCCGATGTACGCCAAGTACCTGACGATGGATATCCCGGCGGTCGCGGCGGATCCCGCCGCGCACGCGACCGGCGAGCGGCTGTTCCTCACGTACTGCGCGCAATGCCACGGTTCGGACGCCGGCGGCAGCAAGGGCTTCCCGAACCTGCGCGACAGCGACTGGCTGTACGGCGGCGACCCCGCGACGATCAAGGCGAGCATCACCAACGGCCGCAACGGCATCATGCCCGCGTTCGGCCCGGCGCTCGGCGACGAGAAGATCCGCCAGGTCGTCAACTACGTGCGCACGCTGTCGGGCCTGCCTGCGGACAGCCTCCTCGCGCAGCTGGGCCGCCCGGTCTTCATGGAGAACTGCGCCGCCTGCCACGGCGCGGACGGCAAGGGCAACCAGGCCGTCGGCGCGCCCAACCTCACGGACTCGATCTGGCTGTACGGCAGCACGATCCCGACGCTGATCGAAACCGTGACCAAGGGCCGTGGCGAAGCCGGCACGCTCACGCGGATGCCGGCGCACAAGGACCTGCTCGACGACGGCAAGATCCAGCTGCTCGCCGCCTACGTCTGGGGCCTGTCGCACACGGCAGCCGCGCCACCGCCACCCGCGCCAGCCAAGCCGTAAGCGCCCGTGAACGATACGGCCCCCACCGTCGACACGCAGGAAGTCGCGCTCTACGAGATCCGGCGCCGCATCCACCCGCGCGCCGTGCATGGCACGTTCGCGGCGTGGCGCTGGGCACTCGTGTTCGCCACGCAGGCCGTGTTCTACGGCCTGCCCTGGCTCAAGTGGGGCGACCGCCCCGCCGTGCTGTTCGACCTCGCGGCGCGCAAGTTCTACATCTTCGGCCTCGTGTTCTGGCCGCAGGACGCGATCTACCTGACGGTGCTGCTGATCCTGTCGGCGCTGTCGCTGTTCCTGTTCACGGCCGTCGCGGGCCGCCTGTGGTGCGGGTACGCCTGCCCGCAGACGGTCTACACCGAGATCTTCCTGTGGATCGAGCAGAAGATCGAAGGCGACCGGCTCGCGCGGATCCGGCTCGACGCGGCCCCGCCGTCGCTGAAGAAGTTCGTCACGCGCGCGCTGAAGCACATCGCATGGCTCGCGGTGGCCGTGTGGACCGGCTACACGTTCGTCGGCTACTTCACGCCGATCCGCGAGCTCGGCGTGCGCACGATCACGTGGCAGCTCGGGCCCTGGGAAACGTTCTGGATCCTGTTCTACAGTTTCGCGACGTACGGCAACGCGGGGTTCATGCGCGAGCAGGTCTGCAAGTACATGTGCCCGTACGCGCGGTTCCAGAGCGTCATGTTCGACCGCGACACGCTGATCATCACCTACGACCCCCAGCGCGGCGAGCCGCGCGGTGCACGCGCCCGCACCGCCGACCGGCAGGCGCAAGGCATCGGCGACTGCGTCGACTGCGGTATCTGCGTCCAGGCCTGCCCCACCGGCATCGACATCCGCGACGGGCTCCAGTACGAGTGCATCGGCTGCGCCGCGTGCATCGACGGCTGCGACCAGGTGATGGACAAGATGGGCTATCCGCGCGGGCTCATCCGGTACACGACGGAGCGCGCGTTGAGCGAGCGGCTGCCGTCGAGTTCGATCGTGTCGCACCTCGTGCGGCCGCGCACGCTCGTGTACGGCACGCTGCTGCTCGCGATCGCGAGCGTCGCCGCCTGGTCGCTCGCGACGCGCAACCCGCTGCGCGTCGACGTGATGCGCGATCGCGGCGCGCTCGCGCGCGAAGCCTCGCCGGGCGTCGTCGAGAACGTCTACCGCATCCAGGTGATGAACACCGACGAGCGCGCGCGCCGCTATGACGTGCACGCCAAGGGACTGCCGGGCATCGCCGTGGCCGGCATCGACCAGCCGGTCGCCGTCGATTCTGCAGGCACCCGGCTCGTCCCCCTCCGCATCGCCGCGCCGCTCGAGCCGGCGGGTGCCCCGGCGCTGCAGCCGGGCACGCACAAGATCGAGCTGATCGTGACCGCCACCGACGACCCCACCATCTCACGCCATGAACACACAACGTTTATCGTTCCCCGCTGACGCTACGCCGCTCGAGTCCGGCCGCCGCTGGCTGTGGCTGCTGTTCGGCGGCCCGGCCATCGTCGTCGTCGCTTCGCTCTTCACGGCGTGGATCGCCGCGCACACGAGCGACGGCGTTGTCGACGAGAGCTACTACCAGCACGGGCTCATGATCAACCGCAAGCTCGCCGCGTCGCCCCCGCCGGCGATGCCGCAGGGCGCGACGATCGCGGCCGATGCGCGCGGCGTCGTCGTCACGATCGTCGATGCGCCCGCGCCGGCCCGTGCGCTGACGCTCGTCGTCGTCGAGCCGCACGCGGCGGGCACCCGGCGCACGGAGATCGCGCTGGCGCCGCAGCCCGACGGCCGCTGGATGTCGCCGACGCCGCTCGGCGACGCGGGCCGCAAGGTGCTCACGCTCGTGTCCGACGCATGGCAGTTTCCGGTGACCACCGTCGACGGCCCCGTGGGCACGCAACGGCTCGGGCCGGCCGGCCGCAAGCTGTGACCATGTTCGACGAACCGCTGGACCCGGCGGCGGACCGCGACGGCTTCGTGCGCCGGATGATGCGCATCGTGTGGCCCGCGTTCCTCGCCGCGGCGGTCGCGGAAACGGTGTTCTTCACGCTGTTCGACCCGTTCGAGCTGCACCTCTTCGGCCGGCCGCTCGAGTGGTCACGCGAGGCGATGTACACGCTGGGGTTCTTCGGCTTCTGGCTGCTCGGGATCACGTCGTCGGCGCTGACCGTGTTCCTCGAGCGCTCTGCCGCGGAGATCAACCGGTGCCCGTACCCGCCCAGCGCGCGGCCGCCGGGGTGCCCGTCGAACGAGCGCTGCGGCGACCGCTAGCGCGGCGGCGGCAGGCGATCCACTCGCGATGTCAGCACCGTTGCCCGGCCAGCAGGCGCAGCGCCGGGATGTCGATCAGCTTGATCGACCGGCCCGCGACCTTGACGAGTCCCTCGGCCTGGAACCTGGACAGCAGGCGGCTCACCGTCTCGAGCTTGAGGCCCAGGTAGCTGCCGATCTCCTCGCGCGTCATCCGCAGCACGAACTCCGTCGCGGAATAGCCATGCCGCCGATAGCGCTCCCCGAGGTTCAGCAGGAATACGGCGATCCTCTCCTCGGCGCGCAGGCTGCCGAGCAGCAGCATCGCGTGCAGTCCCTCGCCCACTTCCTTGGAAAGAAACGAGAAGAGATTTTTCTGCAGCAACGGGTGTTCGCGGGCCAAGCCCGCCACCGCGGCGAACGGGATCACGCAGACTTCCGTGTCCTCCAGCGCCACGGCCGTCGAGCCATGGCGCTCATGCGCGACGCCGTCGAGCCCGACGATGTCGCCCAGCAGGTGGTAACCGGCGACCTGCTCGCGACCATCCGGCATCAACACGACGGTCTTGGCGGAGCCATAGCGGATCGCATACAGCGCCGCGAACGGGTCGCCGTCGCGGTACAGCGCGTCGCCCTTGTGCAGGCGGAGCCGCGACGTGACCACCTGGTCCAGCGCCGCGAGTGCCTCGGGGTCCAGGCCCACGGGCAGGCACAGCTCGCGCATGCTGCATCGACTGCATTGCGACTTGAACTGCGCGACCACGGGCGGGAGCGCGCCGTGCGGCACGGTTTCGTGCGCGGCAGCCGGGTCGTTGTGATCGTGGGGCACGGTCGTCACCCTGGGGCGAGGCGCGCCATTCTAACCGTTTGCCAGGCCGGTGGCCCGTGACGCCGGCCCTCCTTGCCACGGCGCTGCTCTTCGGGCTCGCGAGCGGCTTCCACTGCCTCGCGATGTGCGGCGGCTTCGTCGGCGCGCTGTCCGCCCGTGCGACGACGGCACCGCTGCTGCCCGCGCGCACGCTCATGCGCCAGCAGCTCGCCACGCACGCGGGCCGGCTGACGACGTACGCACTGCTGGGCGCCGTCGCAGGCACGGCCGGTGGCGCGCTGCTCGGCAACGCGTGGCTGCTGCCGCTGCAGCGGACGCTCTATGCGCTCGCCAATGCGCTGATCCTGTGGCTCGCGCTCGCGCTGGTGCTGCCGCTGTCCGGCGTCGCGACGCCGGGCGGCATGGGCCTGTGGCTGTTCCGGCATGTCGTGGCGAGGGTTCCGGGTGTCCGTGCCGGTGGCGCGACACGCAATCGCTACCTGATAGGACTCGCCTGGGGCCTCGTGCCCTGCGCGTCGATTTACGCGATGCTGCCCGTCGCCCTGTTTGCGGGGAGTGGCGGTGGCGGCGCGGCCGTGATGCTCGCGTTCGGGATCGGCACGTTGCCGCAGCTCGTCGGCGCGGGCGCGCTGCTGCACCGGATGCCAGCGCTCGCCCACCGGCGCGGATGGCGCGCCGTGGCCGCGATGATGCTTGCCGGCATCGGCGTCGCGGGCCTGTGGCATGCGGGCGTTGCTGCCGACGGACTGACGCGCGGCCTGTTCTGCGTCGTGCACTGAAAGCGCGGCGCGCATGACCGCGCGTACCGCGGTCAGCGCGGTGGCGGTGGGGCGGGGACGGCGGCCTGCGCGGGCGCTGCCGGCGGCGGCACCGGCACGGCCACGCTTGCCGCAGCGGCGGCCGGTGCGGCGAGCGCGTCGTACGCATCCATCGCACCGAGGCAGCTTTCGTCGACGACAATCTGCCGGCGCGACGCCGCGAGGATGTCCGGTGGCGCGGACTGCCGCTTGGCGATCAGGCCCTTGAGGCACTGCACGTTGAGGTCCACCGGGTTGGCGAGCAGCGCGCGGTCGAGCACCGTCTTGGCGTCGGCATAGCGCGAGTACGCGACGTCGATCACGCCCATGCGCACCAGGCTCACCGTATCGCTGCCATTGATCTCGGCCGCACGCGCGAATGCTTCCCGCGCGGCGTCGTAACGGTTCTGCTGCAGCAGGATCGTGCCGACATCGCGCCAAAGCGCGCCATCCGTGCCCGCCATCGTTGCGGCCTTCTGCGCGGTTTCGATCGCGTCTTCCCACTGATGCAGTGCCTGGTAGCCGAGGCTCAGCTGGTTCCACGCCACCGGATTGTTGGGCTCGAGGCGCGTCCACTCGGACGCATACAGCGTGAACACGTTCCAGTTGCGCTGGGCCTTGAGGCCCGCGACCTTGTCACGCAACTGAGCCACCGCGGCGGGATCCACCTTGCCCTTGGTCTCGGCCTCGACGGGCGCCGCCGGCGCCGGCGCCGCGCGCGCCTTGACCGGCACGGCACTGTTCAGCGACGCGTCGCCCTGCCCGCCGGACATCATGAAGTACCCGACCACGCCGGCGACCACGACGACCGCGCCTGCGACGGCAGCGATCAGCGGCATGCGGCTGGCCGACCGGGGAGCCTCCGGCGGATTGAACAGCACTTCCGATGCCGCTTTTTGCGACGGGGGCCGCGCGGGCGAGCGCGCGGCGGGCGGCGCCGAGCGTGCCGCGCCGCCTGCGCTGTCGCGTCGCAGCATCCGCAGCGCGATCGCGCGATTGCGCAGGTAAAGGGGAAGCGCGGCGGCCGCGTCGCCCCCGTTCTGGGCGAGCGCTTTCTGCCAGAGCATCCGGTCGACGACGCCGTTGCGGTATTCGGACACCGCGTTGACGAAATGCGGGTCCTGCGACTCGGGCAGGTCGGTCGGTAGCGGAGGCATCGCGCCAACGATCGGGCGGGATGTGTCCTCCTCCACGGTGATGCCGGTCGGCGCGCCAGCGCGCGTGATCGGGCCTGCGGCCTTGTCGGCGGGCGCAGCGCGTGCGTGCGTCGCTGCGGGCGCCTGCGCGGCCACGGGCGGCGACGTCGGCGCCGGGTTGGCGGCGGGGTCTGCGCGCGTCAGCGGCCCGTTCGGGTCGGCCGGCGACCCTGCATGGTCCGCGGCATCCGCAGCCGCCGACGGGTCCGCGGGCGGTGCACCGTCGATCGGAACGAGTTCCAGCGAAAGCGGGTTGTGATCCATGGCGGAGGACGCGAGCAAACATGGTGCCACGTCGTGGCACGCCGTCACAATCCGCCCGGCGTGATGCACTTACGTGTGCGGAATCATGACCTTATGCCGCATCGGCGACGGTTGCCAAGCACCGGAGGCTACCCACGCCGCGCGTTGAGGATGCCACCGGCGGCGCGTGGCCGCCCTCGTCCGCCGTCAATCTGCCGCGCCGTGGGCGACCGCCACCGGCACCGCGTGCGCATCGCTGCGCCCGGCAGGCGCCACCTTCACGCACGCGAGCAACCATCCGGCGACGACCAGGTAGGCGAACGCGACCCAAGGCGATTGACCCACGCCGATCGCCTCGCCGTGCATGAACCCGAAGAACGTCAGCAGCGCGCCTGCCAACGCGAACGCGGCCGCGCGCTTGAGCGCGCCGTCGATGACGAATGTCGCGATGGCGCCGAGCACGAGGCCCGCCAGGATGGCGCCGCCGCCCATGATCGCGAGGCCCGGGTACAGCACGCCCACCTGCGCGAGCTTGTCGAGCCCCACCGCGGCGGCGGACGTCCCCGCTGCGCCGAGGGCGTTGTCGATCAGCAGCTTGCCCCAGCCGGCGAGGTGCGGCGTCAGCGCGAGCACGATCGCCGGTGCGTGCGCGCGTGGCGTCTCCTGGAACGCCTGGGCCCCGATCAGCATGCCGATGTACAGCAGGATCGGCGAAATCGCGACGACCGGGATCAGCGACGAGATCAGCGCGATGATGCCGCACCACGCGAGCACGAGGACGACGAGCCCCGTGGCAACGGAATAGCCGAGGCGCCCGCCCATCGCCTTCCAGCCCGGGTGACCGATATAGACGGCGTTGATGAACGGGTTGCCCATCATGCAGCCGACGAGGCTCACGACGCCGTCGGCGGTCAGCACGCGCGTCGTCGGGAAGCTGTCGCCGGCGGCCGCTGCGCTCTCGACGTTGTCCATCGCCTCGACGAGGTCGTAGATGCCGAACGGGATGGCGGTGACCAGGATCACGCCGAGGAACTGGAAGCCGGAGAACACGTGGTTCACCGCGGGCAGCGGCACCGCCAAGCCGAAGTTGCCGAACGCTGCGGTGACGTTGCCGAAACTCATTCCGCCCATCGGGTGCCCCATCGCCGTCGACAGCCACGCGATCGCGGTGCCGACGCCGATCGCCACGAGGCCTGCCGGGATGCCGCGCCAGTAGCGCACGCCGCCGAACCAGCTCGCGAGGATGATCGCGAAGCACACGATGCCGATCAGCGGCGTCATGAACATTTCCTCGGCCGGGCGCATCGAGATGTACGCGATCGACACGCCGGCGAGCGTGCCCAGCAGCGCGGCGCGCGGCGTCACGCGTCGCACCCACGGCGCGACGAAGCCGCCTGCCATCAGCACGAAACTCTGCACGAACACCCACGTGAGGCCCGCTTCCCAGCCCATGACCGGATCGCCCGTCTTCAGCGCGATCGGCAGCATGATGACGAACACGACGACGAACATGTGCGGCACGCTGATGCCCGACGGCAATGCGCAGACGTCGGTGCGCCCTGTCTTCTTCGCGAGCCGCCACGCGAGCCACGCGTAGTACGACGTCGACAGCGCCATCATCAGCCCCGCGGCCGGCACGATGCGGCCGAACACGAGGTCGTCCGGCATCTTCAGCACGAAGCGCAGCAGCCCCGTCATCACGAGCAGGTTGACGAGGATGTTGGTACCGAAGCCGAACAGCGCGTTCCAGTCGCCGCGCGTCCACAACGCGGGGCGGAACGTGGCGGCGGTCGGGGCGGTTGCGTCGATCATCGATGCCTCCCTGGCATGACGTTCATGAAGGAAGCGCCGCCAGCACGCGGCGCGAATCGGATACCCAGCCGAAGATGCCGCCCTGCGCCTTGATCATCGCGAGGCCGACGGCGTGGAACTCGGGGAAGTACGACGCGCACGCATCGCCGGGCACGAGGCAGCGGTAGCCGCGGTCGTTGGCCTCGCGCACCGTCGTGTGCACGCAGACCTCGGTCGTGACGCCGCAGACGATCAGCGTGTCGATGCCGCGGTTCTGCAGGATGCTCGCGAGGTCCGTCGCGTGGAACGCCCCCTTGCCCGGTTTGTCGACGACCGGTTCGCCGTCGCGCGGCGCCAACGCGGCGACGATCGCGTGTCCCGGTTCGCCGCGCACGAGGATGCGTCCCATCGGTCCCGGCGCACCGATGCGCAGGCGCGGATCGCCCCGCTCCACCTTCGCGCGCGGCGCGTCGGCGAGGTCGGGCCGATGGCCTTCGCGGGTGTGGACCACGAGCATGCCCAGCGCGCGCGCACGCTCGAGCAGCGACCTGCACGGGCCGATCGCGGCCGCGAGTCGCGAAACGTCGTTGCCGAGCGATTCACCAAAGCCCCCCGGCTCGAGGAAATCCCGCTGCATGTCGATGATGACAAGCGCCGCGCGCGCGACGTCCAACGGCAGCGCGGATGGCTCGGCTTCGATCGTGACCGTGGGCAAGCGTACCCCTCGCATGCTGCGGCGCGAAACCGCGGTGCGGCCCCGCCCTGCCCTGCGCAAGAATGCAAGAACCAAACCATGCTTTGTTGCGGTGCATGGAACGCTTGATGCTTCGTGTCAGCGGCCGTGTTGGCCATCAGGAGATGCCATGCTCGACAAGACCGTGATGAAGTTCTCGCACGTGAAACCGGGGGACACTGATTTCAAAGGGGAAGGCCTGCGCGACTTTTTCGAATATCGCGACCTCGGCATCGCGGATGCGACGGCAGGCAAGGTGATCGCGCACCTCGTTCGTGCGGCGAATGCACCGGAAAAAGGCACCGGCTGGCACTACCACGGTGCCGACTTCCACATCGTCTACATGACGAAGGGCTGGGCGAAGTTCATGTACGAGGACAAGGAGACGCTCGTCTCCGCCGGCGACTGCGTGCACCAGCGCCCCGGCATCGTCCATTACCTGTTCGACTATTCGCCCGACATGGAGTACCTGGAAGTCGTCGGTCCCGCCGATTTCACGAGCGTCGAAGCCAAGGGACCCGGCTGCCCCGTACCGGATCCCACGCCGTGGAAGTAAGCGGCAGGTGACTGCAACGCATACGGTCGCGCTTGCCCCGGCGCGACTGCCGTCAGAACTCCATGTCGAGCTCGTCGATCTCGTCCGGCTCGAGCCTGGCCGCCGCGGTCCATTCCTTCAGTTCCGGCATCGCGAGGATCGTCGTGCAGTACGGCGCGGCCTTGCGGTCGATCTTCACGTCGTAGGTCACGAAGCGCGTGACCACCGGCGCGTACATCGCGTCGGCCATCGTCCGCTGCTTGCCGAACAGCCACGGCCCTCCGTATTGGGCGAGGCATTCGCGCCAGATCGTCTCGATGCGCTCGATGTCGGCGCGCGCACGTGCCCACACCTTGTGGCCCTTGAACACGCGCTTCAGGTTCATCGGCAATGCCGAGCGCAGGTTCGCGAAGCCCGAGTGCATCTCGCCCGCCACGGCGCGGCAGTGCGCGCGCGCCGCGCGGTCCGCCGGCAAGAGGCCACTCTTCGGCTTGACCTCGTTCAGGTATTCGGCGATGGCCAGCGTGTCCCAGACCTTGATGCCGTCGTGCGTGAGGCAAGGCACCAGGATCGACGGGGACAGCAACAGGATTTCCTTCCGCGCGTCGGCATCGTCGGGCGGAATGACCACTTCCTTGAAGTCGAGTCCCGCGAACTTCGCCAGCAGCCAGCCGCGCAGGGACCACGATGAATAGTTCTTGCTGCTGATCGTCAACGTCGCCTTGGCCATGAATCCTTCCCTTTCCTTGCACCAGATTGGCTCCGCTTTGGCGCCTGCGGACACCGCAGCAACGACATTTGCAAGCGACATGCCAAGCGACGAGCTGATCACGGCGCTCGTCGACGCGCTGCCGGATTCGCTGGCGATGCTGCGGCCCCGTCGCGGCAGCGTCGCCTATGCGTGCTACCAGTCGCACGCGGACATGATGTGGCCACTGCGCACGCTGGCGAAGACCGCGCTGCCGGCGCTGCGCGGGGCGAGCGGCGCAGCCGCCGAGGACAAGGCGATGCGCAAGCTCGCGGCCGCCTGCGAGGTGTTCGTCCTTGCAGCGCTGACACACGAACGGCCGCCATTCCGCATCCCCATCGTCACGGTCGGTGATGCCGACTATGCGGTGCACGAGGAAGTCGCGCACCGCACGCCGTTCGGCACGCTGCTGCATTTCCGCAAGGAAATGGCGGACCCGGGCCCGCGCGTGCTGATCGTCGCGCCACTGTCCGGCCACTTCGCCACGCTGCTGCGCGACACCGTCCGCGTGATGCTGGCCGACCACGACGTCTACATCACCGACTGGCACAACGCGCGCGAGGTCCCGCTCGCGGCCGGTCGCTTCGGCCTCGACGAGTACACCGAGCACATCATGCAGTTCCTGGGCGTCATGGGCCCGGGCTCCCACCTGATGGCGATCTGCCAGCCATGCGTGTCTGCGCTGTCCGCCGTCGCGCTGATGTCGGAGGACGGCCATCCCGCCACGCCGGCGAGCCTCACGCTGATGGCGGGCCCGATCGACTGCCGGATCTCCCCCACCGAGGTGAACCAGCTCGCCACCGAGAAGCCGATGAGCTGGTTTCGCGACAACCTGATCACGACGGTGCCGCTGCGCTACCCGGGCGCGCTGCGCAGCGTCTATCCGGGCTTCCTGCAGCTGATGGCGTTCATGAGCATGAACCTCGACCGCCATCTAGACTCGTTCCGGGGCCTGTTCAACGACCTCGTCAACGGCGACACGGACAAAGCGGACGCGACGAAGGCGTTCTACGAGGAATACCTTGCCGTCTGCGACCTGCCGGCCGAGTTCTACCTGGAGACGGTCAAGCGCGTGTTCCAGGACTACGACCTGCCGCAGGGCAGGCTGACGTGGCGGGGGCGCCGCATCGACCCGGGGGCTATCCGCCGCACGGCGCTGCTGACCGTCGAGGGCGAGCGCGACGACATCTGTTCGCTGGGGCAGACGCTCGCCGCGCACGAGCTCTGCAGCAACCTGCGGCCCTACCTGCGCACCCACTATGTGCAGGCGGGTGCGGGCCATTACGGCGTGTTCAGCGGCCGGCGGTGGTCCGGCAGCATCTACCCGCTCGTCCGCGAAATCATCCACCAGTCGCAACCCTGATCCCGGCGCCGTGATGTAATGACGGCGGTGGTCGCGCTAGCGGCCACGCAACTTCCTTGCGCTTTCCGGAGCCTGCATGGCGACACGTGGATTCGTTGGCCGCCGCCCGACGGCGGACGCTGCCACCCGGCTGCCCCCGGGCCAGTACGAGACGCACGACTTCCCGGTGCTGTCGATGGGGCCCACGCCGCGCGTCGACCTTGCCACATGGTCGCTGACGCTGCGCGATGGGCCCCGCGTGCTCGCGCAATGGGACTGGGCCGCGTTCAACGCGCTGCCGCAGACGACGTGGCAGCGCGACATCCACTGCGTGACCAAGTGGTCCAAGTTCGACACGTCGTGGTCGGGCGTCACGTGCGACGACCTGTTCGCCGCCGCGGGCGTCGCGCCGCCGACCGCGTGGCTGCTCGCCGAGTCGTACGACGGCTACGACACGAACGTGCCGCTCGCCGACGTCGCCGGCGGCAAGGCGATGGTCGCCACGCATTACGCGGGGGCGCCGCTGGATCCCGAGCACGGCGGTCCCGCGCGGCTGCTGGTCCCGCACCTGTATTTCTGGAAGAGCGCCAAGTGGCTGCGCGGCCTGCGCTTCACGCCGCGAGACGAAGCCGGCTTCTGGGAGCTGCGCGGCTACCACCTGCGCGGTGATCCGTGGCGCGAGCAGCGCTACACGAACGACCCGTGAGCGGCGTCCGCTGGACGCCGGCGACCGTCGAGCGCGTCGTCGTGCAGACGCCGCGCGTGACGAGCGTGTTCCTGCGCGGCGACCTGCCGCGCTCCGAGGCCGGCCAGCACGTCGACGTCAAGCTGACCGCGGACGACGGTTACAGCGCCGAGCGCAGCTATTCGATCGCATCCGCGCCTGGCGCGCCGCTCGTGGAGCTCGCGATCGAGTGGCTGCCGGACGGCGAGGTCTCGCCGTTCTTCCACGACGTTGTGCAGGCCGGCGACACGCTCGACGTGCGCGGGCCCATCGGCGGCCACTTCGTCTGGCGCGCGGACGACGGCGGTCCGCTGTTGCTGGTCGCGGGCGGCTCCGGCATCGCGCCGCTGATGGCGATCGTGCGCCATCGCGCTGCCGTCACGCCGGGATTGCCGACGTTGTTGTTGTACTCATCGCGCACATGGGACGACATTGTGTTCCGTGCCGAGTTGCAGGCGCTGGCCGCGGCCGACCCCGCGCTGGTCGTGCGCTTCGCGATCACGCGCGAAGCCGCCCGCCGGCCCGGCGACGTCGCGGGCCGGCTCGATGCGCCGCGGATCGCCGCGGCGCTCGCCGGATGGGGCACGCGTCCGGCGCGCACGTACGTGTGCGGCGCCAACCGCTTCGTCGAGGCGATCACGATGGCGCTCGTGGACGGCGGCATCGCCGCGGCAACGATCCGCACCGAGCGCTTCGGCGGCGCGGGCTGACGACCCGCGGAGGGTGAGCGCCGCGCAGGCGCTTGTATGTTCAGTCCAGACCGGCGCGGTAAAGTCTGGTCACCGCCAAGGTGACCGGACCGGACCGTGCAGCCTGGAA
>JAFEDG010000049.1 GCA_018241745.1 Pseudomonadota bacterium | reverse complement strand
CCGGAAGTGCTCGCCAAGATAAACCTTCCGGACGGCTTCATTGTAGACAATCTCGTCCGGCGCGCCAGAGGCCAGCACGCTGCCCTCGTTGATGATGTAGGCGCGGTCGCAAATCCCCAGCGTCTCGCGGACGTTGTGGTCGGTGATCAGCACGCCGATCGCGCGGTCCTTCAGGAAGCCGATTATCCGCTGGATGTCCAGCACGGCGATTGGGTCGACGCCCGCAAACGGCTCGTCGAGCAGGATGAAGCGCGGTCGCGTCGCCAGCGCGCGCGCGATCTCGCAGCGACGGCGCTCGCCGCCGGACAGCGACACGGCGGGCGCGTCGGCCAGGTGCGAGATCGAGAGGTCTTCCAGCAGCGCGTCCAGCCGGTTGGAGATGGCGTCTTCGTCCGTCTCGACGAGCTCGAGGATCGCCCGCACGTTCTCGGCTACCGTCAGCTTGCGGAAGATCGACGCTTCCTGCGGCAGGTATGAAAGGCCGCGCCGTGCGCGCTCGTGGATCGCGAGCCGCGACAGGTTCTCGCCGTCGAGCGTGATCGTTCCGCCGTCGGCGGCCACGAGGCCGACGATCATGTAGAAGCACGTCGTCTTGCCTGCGCCGTTGGGGCCGAGCAGGCCGACGACCTCACCGCTCGCGACGTCGATCGACACGTCATGGACGACGGAGCGCGACTTGTAGCGCTTCTGCAGGCGCGCGGCCTTGAGTTCGCTCACCGGGGCGCGGTCGTCAATTCGGTGGCGCTCTTGAGCGGCACAGGGTCTTGGATGGGCGCGGTCGTTGCGCCCTTGGCTGCGGCGGGCGCAGCGGTCCCGGATTTGGTTGCGGGCGCCTTGGCGGCGTCCTTTGCCGGTACCTTGGCGTCCGCGCCAGCCTTGTCGGCGTCAGCCTTGGGCATGAACACGCCGCGCACGCGCCCCGGTGTGGGCGCCGAGTCAGGCGTGCCGGGCGTCGCCCCCACGCGGTAGAGGCCGGTATTGAGGTCGTAGCGAACGTACTGGCCCCGGACCTCCGTCTGACCCTGCTGCAACAGCGCGTCGCCGTAGAGCTCGACGATCCCGTCCTTGCCGTTGTAGACGATCTTCTTGGCGAACGCCTCGCGGGAATCGTCGCTGTTGTCGACGCGCGTGCGGAACGAGGCGGGTTCGCCCAATGCGGTGGCATTGAAGGAGTTGTCGTCGTTGCGCTTGAGCATCAGCGTGTCCGCATGGACCACCGTCGTGCCCTGCGTGATCAGCACGTTCTTGCGCAAGGTCGCGTCGCCGTCGATACCGTTGCCGGTCATGTCGAGGTCGGCCGAGTAGTTGATCGGCTTCTGGCGGTCGGTGGTCTCGGCGTGTGCGGGCGCGAGCGACACCACGCACGCGACTGCGAAGGTGGCGCCGGCGAGCGCGCGGAAATGGCGTGGATTCATCGGGAAGCGGGAAGCGCCTGCGGCTGGATGGTGCCGGATACGGGCCCCCCGAGCGTGAACGCTTTGGTGTCGAGGTTCATCTTGAGGCCGGTGCCGCGAATGATGCCACGCTCGTCCGCGATCGTCACCGGCGTATCGCTGTCCACGTCCTTCGTCTGGGCGAGCAGGTGCAGGCGCTCGGTATCCAGCGTCACGGGTCCGGATGGCCGCGCGGCGTCGTCGCCCGGCTTGGCCTTGTCCGCCTCGCGCACGACTTTCACGTGACCGCTGAACCAGACGTTGCTGCGATCGTCCGTCACCTTGCCCGAATCGGCCGCGATGTCGAGGCGCGGCTGCGCGGGGTCCGACAGCGCGACGCGCGGCGCGGTCAGCGTCGTCGTGTTGTCGTCGGGAAAGTGCTCGCCGCGGTCCGCGGACATGACCTGCGTGGGCCGACCGGACTGGTCGAACACAACGGCGTGTACGCGCTCGACGATCGTATCCGGCTCGTGACGCGACGTGGCGTCGGGCGACGCGGCCGGCGGCGCGATCTGCGCGTTGAGCCACATCGTCAGCGCGGCGAGGCCGCCCAGCAGCAGCACCGGCGACCAGCCGACGAGGCGATCGAGCAGGGCGCGCGTCGGGTCCGTGCTCATCGGTTGCGCGCAGGCGTGCGGTCCATGGTCATCAGACTTCCATTGTCGCCTGCCGGTTCAGGCCGGCACGGGCGTCACGCAACTACGCGGCCGTGCCCGCACGGCCACGGCGGCGGGCGCCTCAGTGCGACGGGTCGTAATGGTCGATGGCGGCGTCGAGCTCCCCGCGCGCCATCAGGATCAGCTCGCAGACCTCGCGCACGGCACCGCGGCCGCCGGCGGCCCGGGTCACGTAGTCGGATGCGGCATGCACGCGCGGTGGCGCGTGCGGGACCGTGAACGCCACGCCGCAAGCGCGCAGCAGCGGCAGGTCCGGCAGGTCGTCGCCGATGTGCGCGCACGCCTGCGGCCCCAGGTCCAGCTGGCGGAGCAGGCGCTGCCATCCCGGGAGCTTGTCGTCGCTTCCCGTCAGGACGTGCGCGACGGCGAGGCGCTCGGCGCGATGGCGGATGGCGGGCGCGCTGCTGCCACTGATCCACGCCACCGCGATCCCCGCGCGTTGCAGCATCCCGATGCCGATGCCATCGCCGACGTGGAACGCCTTGCTCTCGCGGCCGTCGTCGGCGACGAAGATGCGGCCGTCGGTCAGCACGCCATCGACGTCGCAGCACAACAGCCGCACGGCGCGCAGCCGCAGCAGCAATTCCGGGGGCAGGCCGTGCGTGTCGGTGGTCATCGGTGCCGCGCCGGCTAGACGACGCGCGCGCGGAAGAGGTCGTGCATGTGCAACGCGCCGGCGAGGCGGCCGTCGTCCCCGGTGACCAACAGCACCTGCACCTTGGGCGCCGCCTCCATCCGCTCGACGCAGTCGATCGCGAGGCGCTGTGCCTCGATCGTGCGCGGCGACGTCGTCATCAGCGTGCGGATGGCGACGTCGGTGCGGCCGCCGACGCGCGGCAGCGCGCGGCGCAGGTCGCCGTCGGTGAAGACTCCGGCGATGCGGCCCTCGCCGTCGACGATCGCCGTCATCCCCATGCCCTTGCCGGACATCTCGATCAGCGCGTCGGCCAGCGTTGCGTCGACGCCGACCACCGGCAGCTGGGCGCCCGTCCGCATGATGTCGGCGACGCGCGTCAGCAGCCGGCGGCCCAGCGCGCCACCTGGATGCGAGCGTGCGAAGTCCTCGGTGGAAAAGCCCCGCGCGTCGAGCACGGCAAGCGCCAGCGCGTCGCCGAGCGCGAGCGCTGCCGTCGTGCTGGCGGTGGGGGCGAGGCCCAGCGGGCCGGCCTCGCCGTCGACGGCAGCGTCGAGATGCACGTCGGCCCCCTGCGCCAGCGACGATTGCCCGTTGCCGGTGATCGACACGATGCGCGCGCCCTCGCGCTTGAGGTGCGGCAGCAGCAGCGTGAGCTCGTCCGTCTCGCCGGAATTGGAGAGCATCACGACGACGTCCGCCGGCGTGATCATGCCGAGGTCGCCGTGGCTCGCTTCCGCCGGATGCACGAAGAACGCCGGCGTGCCGGTGGACGCGAGCGTCGCGGCGAGCTTGCGCGCGATGTGCCCCGACTTGCCGATGCCGCTGACGACGATGCGGCCCTTGCACTGGAGCAGCAGGTCCACCGCCGCGACGAACGGCGCACCCAGTCGCGCGGACAGCGCGTCGATCGCGCGCGCCTCCGTGGCGAGCACGTCGTGCGCGACGGCCAGCGCCCGGGCGGCGTCGACGGCAGGCGGTTGCGAACCCATCGAACGAGTATAACGTCGCGCGCCGCCGCGGCCGGCCGCGCGCGGGCGGCATGTTAACGTCGGCTGGATGCCGCACATCCTCGCCTCCGTCATGGTGTTGCTGGCGGCCGCCGTCGTGGTGGTCGTCCTGTGCCGCATGCTGCGGCTGCCGCCAATCCTGGGCTACCTGGTCATCGGCGTCGTCGTCGGCCCCTACGGGCTGCAGTGGATCCCGGATAACGAGACGACGCGCTTCCTGGGCGAGTTCGGCATCGTGTTCCTGCTGTTCTCGATCGGCCTCGAATTCAGCCTCGGGCAGATGCTGGCCATGCGTCGAGCGGTGTTCGGACTGGGTCTCGCGCAAGTGGTCGTGACGACGCTGCTGGGCCTTGCCGTGTTCGCGTTCTTCGTCGGGCGCTGGCAGAGCGGGCTGGTCTACGGTGCCGCGTTCGCGATGAGCTCCACGGCGATCGCATCCAAGATGCTGGCCGAGCGCGGCGAGCTCGCCACGCGCCATGGGCGCGACGTGATGGCGATCCTGCTGTTCCAGGACCTGGCCGTCGTCGCGTTGCTGGTGGTGATCCCGTCGCTCGCGCATCCCGGCGTCGAGGTGGCGTCCGCGCTCGGGTACGCGGCGCTGAAGGCCGCCGTCGTGCTGGTGATCATCGTGTTCTTCGGCCAGAAGCCGATGCGCGCGTGGTTCCGCATCGTCGCGCGGCTGCGCTCGCCCGAGCTCTTCATGCTGAACCTGCTGCTCGTCGCGCTGGGGCTCGCGACGCTGACGAGCCTCGCGGGCCTGTCGCTGGAGCTCGGCGCGTTCCTCGCCGGCATGCTGATCGCCGAGACCGAGTTCCGCTACGAAGTGGAACAGGACATCGCGCCGTTCCGCGACGTGCTGCTCGGCCTCTTCTTCGTCACCGTCGGCATGTCGCTGGACCCGCGCGTCGTCAGCGACCACATCGGCATCGTGCTGCTGCTGCTGATCGTGCCGGTGCTCGTCAAGATCGTGCTCGTGACCGGGCTCGCGCGCGGCTTCGGCTCGCCACGCGCGGAAGCGATCCGCACGGGCCTGTACACGGGGCAGGCGGGCGAGCTGGCGCTGGTCATGCTGACGCTGGCGACGACGCACGCGATCGTCGACCCGGTGATCGGGCAGATCGTGCTCGCGGCGATGGTGCTGTCGATGCTCGCGGCGCCGCTCGTCATCCAGTACGGCGACCCGCTGGTGCGCAAGCTCACGGCCAACGACTGGCTCGCGCGCGCGGCGCAGATCACGGCCATCGCGGCGACGTCGATGGGGCGCCAGGACCACGTGATCGTCTGCGGCTACGGCCGCAGCGGCCAGAACCTCGTCCGCCTGCTGGAAGCCGAGGACATCCCGTTCGTCGCGCTCGACAACGACCCGCAGCGCGTGCGCGAGGCCGCCGGCAGCGGCAACATCGTCTATGGCGACGCGAGCCGGCGCGAAACACTGTTCGCTGCGGGACTCGCGAAGGCGCGGGCCGTCGTGATCACGTTCGCCGACACGCCGCTCGCGCTCAGGATCCTGCACGCCGTCCAGCGCGAGCGGCCCGAGCTGCCGGTGATCGTGCGCACCGTCGACGACAGCGAGCTCGACCGGCTCGTCCGCGCGGGTGCGACCGAAGTGGTGCCGGAGGTGCTCGAAGGCAGCCTGATGCTCGCCACCCACTCGCTGTTGGTGCTGGGCGTGCCGCTCAACCGCGTGCTCGCGCGGATCCGGATGATCCGCGAGCAGCGCTACAGCCTGTTCCGCGGCTTCTTCCGCGGGGCGACGGATGCGGCGGACGGCGTCGAGAGCGCCCAGCCGCGCCTGCATTCGGTGCTGTTGCCCGAAGGGGCTGCGGCGATCGGGGCGACGCTCTCCGCGCTGGCGCTGGGCGACGAGGTGCAGGTGACCGGCATCCGCCGCCGCGGCGCCGCGTCCGTGCACCCGGGCCCGGACTGGCAGTTCGAGCCTGGCGACATCGTCGTGCTGCTGGGGCTCCCCGCGGCGCTGGGGCGCGCCGAGGTGCGGCTGCTGCAGGAAGGCGCGGCCGGTTAGCGGCCCGCGTGGGCGAGCGCCGGAGGTCCGGCTACAATCGAACGTTCGCCCCCAGCCAACCATCCCGATGTCGCCCAGGAATCGCCCCGCCGATCCGGTGTCGTTCGACCGGACCTGCGACGCTGCCGTCGATCTGCGCGGCGTCACGTTCGGGTACGACCGTCGCCGCCTGATCCTTTCAGGCGTCGACATGGTGATCCCGCGCGGCAAGATCGTCGCGATCATGGGCGCGTCCGGCTCGGGCAAGACCACGATCCTGCGGCTGATCGGGGGCGCGCTGCGCGCGCGCAGCGGCGGGATCCGCGTCGCCGGGCAGCCGGTGGGCGACCTGGACCGCGACGGCCTGTACGCGCTGCGCCGGCGCATCGGCATGCTGTTCCAGTTCGGCGCGCTGTTCACGGACCTGTCGGTGTTCGAGAACGTGGCATTCCCGTTGCGCGAGCACACCCAGCTGCCGGAGCCGCTGATCCGGGACCTGGTACTGATGAAACTCAATGCCGTGGGCTTGCGCGGCGCCGCGTCGCTGATGCCCGCCGAGCTGTCGGGCGGCATGGCACGGCGCGTCGCGCTGGCGCGCGCCATCGCGCTGGACCCGATGCTGGTGATGTACGACGAGCCCTTCGCCGGGCTGGACCCGATCTCGCTGGGCGTCGTCGGCCAGCTGATCCGCCAGTTGAACGACGCGCTCGGCAGCACGTCGGTGCTGGTGACGCACGACATCTACGAGTCGCTGAAGATCGTCGACTACATCTATTTCATCTCCGAAGGCCGCGTGATCGCGCAGGGCACGCCCGACGAGGCGCGCACGTCCACGGACCCGTTCGTGCGCCAGTTCATCGACGGTGCCCCCGACGGCCCCGTGCCGTTCCACGTGCGTGCACGACCGCTCGCGCAGGAGCTCGCGCTCGATGCCGTCTAGCCACGGGGGCCTCGCGGGCAGCGTGCGGCGCCTGGGCGCCGGCACGATCTCGGCCGTCACGCGCGTCGGCGCCGCGACCCGCTTCTTCGTCCAGGTGTTCCTCCATTCGCCGCAGGCGTTACTGCGGCTCAACCTCACGCTGCGCGAGATCTACTTCTCCGGCGTGCTGTCGCTGGTGATCATCCTGGTGTCCGGCCTGTTCGTCGGCATGGTCCTCGCGCTGCAGGGCTTCGACGTGCTGGCCAAGTATGGCGCCGGCGATTCGCTGGGCGTGTTCGTCGGCCTGTCGCTCGTCCGCGAACTGGGGCCGGTGGTCGCGGGGCTGTTGTTCGCGAGCCGCGCCGGCAGCGCCATCACCGCGGAAATCGGGCTCATGAAGACGACCGAGCAGATCGCGGCGATGGAGATGATGGCCGTCGACCCGCTCGCGCGCGTCGTCGCGCCACGCTTCTGGGGCGGCATCGTGTCGATGCCGCTGCTGGCCGCGCTGTTCTCGACGATGGGCGTGTTCGGCGCCTACCTCGTCGGCGTCAAGCTGATCGGCGCCGATTCCGGGACGTTCTGGGGCAACATGCGGGCGGCGATCGACTTCCGTCCCGACGTGACGGACGGCATCATCAAGAGCGTCGTGTTCGGCATCGCGATCTGCCTGATCGCCGTCTACGAGGGCTTCAACGCCAACCCGACGGCGGAAGGCGTGTCGTCGGCCACCACGCGCACGGTCGTGGAAGGGTCGCTCGCGGTGCTCGCGCTCGACTTCCTGCTCACGGTCTTCATGTTTCGCGGTACGGGAGTGGTATGAATCGTTCCACCATCGACTTCTGGGTCGGCCTGTTCGTGCTGGTCGGCATCGCCGCGATCGTGTTCCTCGCACTGCGCGTGGGCAACCTCACGTCGTTCGGCACGCAGCCCGGGTATCACATCGAAGCCAACTTCGACAACATCGGCGGGCTCAAGCTGCGCGCGCCGGTAAAGGCCGCGGGTGTCATCGTCGGCCGCGTCGAGAAGGTGAAGCTCGATCCCGTCACGTACCAGGCCGCGGTGACGATGCGCATCGACCAGGGTTACCAGTTCACGACCGACACGATCGCGTCGATCAACACGTCCGGCCTGCTGGGCGAGGTCTACATCGGGCTGGACGTCGGTGGCGACACGAAGATGCTCGCCGACGGCGGCAAGATCATGAAGACGCAATCGGCCGTCGTGCTCGAGAAGCTGATCTCGCAGTTCCTGTTCAGCAGCGCGAGCAAGGCGGGCGACGACAAATCCGCGGGAGCCGCCAAATGAATCACGTCCGCAGCCTCCTCGCCGTCGCCTGCGCCGCGCTCGTCCTGGGCGGGTGCGCGACGCCGACCGGTTCCGCGCCGTCGCCGGACGACCCGTGGGAGCCGTTCAACCGCGCGATGTTCGCGATCAACGAGCCGCTCGACAACAACATCGTCAAGCCGATCATCAAGGGCTATACGGAAGTGGTGCCGCGCCCCATCCGGCTCGCGATCTCCAACTTCTACAACAACATCGACGACCTGTTCTCCGCGATCAACGACGGCCTGCAGGGCAAGCCCGAAAAGATGGGCAACGACCTCGGTCGCGTCGTCATCAACTCGGGCATGGGCCTGCTGGGCCTGATCGACATCGCGAGCGACCTCGGCATCGAGCGCGGCAACGAGGACTTCGGCCAGACGTTCGGCGTGTGGGGCTTCCCGCAGGGCCCCTACCTGTTCGTGCCGTTCTTCGGGCCCACGACGGTGCGCGACGGCACCGGCTGGGTCGTGCGTGCCGAGCTGAGCCCGTTCAACTGGATGGACGACGTGGCGACGCGCAACATCATCTGGGGCGTCGCGCTGCTCGACGCCCGTTACCAGGCGCAGGACGCGCTGCGCTTCGTCGACGACGCGGCGCTGGACCGCTACGCGTTCATCCGCCGCGCCTACCTGCAACGGCGGCTCTACCTGCTGTACGACGGCAAGATCCCGCCCGACAAAGAGGAATGACCATGCAAGGATTTCGCAACGCTGCGCGCGTGCTGCTCGCGGCCGGCGCGCTGATGATGGCGACGCAGGTACTGGCGCAGGAGGCGCCGGATGCGCTCGTCAAGCGCGTGTCGGAGGACATGCTCGCCACCGCGAAGAGCGACCCCAAGGTCAAGGCCGGCGACATGGCCCGCGTGCGCGAGGTCGTCGAGACCAAGCTCGCGCCGTACTTCGACTTCACCCGGATGACGGCGCTCGCGGTGGGCCGCAACTGGAAGACCGCGACGCCCGAGCAGCAGAAGCAGCTCACCGAGCAGTTCAAGACGCTGCTCGTGCGCACGTACAGCGGCGCGCTCGCGCGCTACAGCGACCAGACGATCGACTACAAGCCGCTGCGGATGGACGCGGGAGCGACGGACGCCACCGTGAAGACGGTCGTCAACAGCTCCACCGGCTCACCCGTGTCGATCGATTACAGCCTCGAGAAGGAGGCGGGCGGCTGGAAGGCCTACGACGTGATCGTCGGCGGCGTGTCACTCGTCACCAACTATCGCGACGAGTTCAACCAGCAGGTGCAGGCCGGCGGCATCGACGGCCTGATCAAGGCGCTCACCACCAAGAACGGGGGCAAGGCCTGATGAACCTGTGCTCCACGCTGCCGACGCCCGGCGACGGCTTTGCCGTCGTCGACGACGGCGCCACGTGGCGCTATTCCGGCGCGCTGACGTTCGACAACGCCACGGCGATCTACGCGGCGTCGGAAGCGCTGCCGCTGCCGACGTCGGGCCGCATCGACCTCGCTGCGGTCACGCACCTCGATTCGTCCGCGCTTGCCGTGATGCTGGCGGTGATGCGCCGCGCGCGCGCCGCCGGCATCGAGCTCACGCTCGCGCACGTCCCGCCGGCGTCCGTCACGCTCGCGCACGTCTACGGCATCGCTGAACTCTTCCGGCTCGCGCCGGGCGACAAGCCCGCCTGACGCGACGCCCACCACCGTCGCGGCCTTCCATCCGCGCCGGCCCTTCGCTCCCGTGACACCCGCCGTCGAACTCTCCGCCGTCGCCCGCCGCTTCGGCACCGTGCAGGCGCTTGCCGGCGTCGACCTCACCGTCAACGCGGGCGAGTTCTTCGGCCTGCTGGGGCCCAACGGTGCCGGCAAGACGACGCTGATCTCGATCCTCGCGGGCCTGACGCGCGCCGATCGCGGCACGGCGCGCATCCTCGGCCACGACGTGCTGACCGATTACCGGCTCGCGCGCCGGCTGATCGGCGTCGTCCCGCAGGAGCTCGTGTTCGACCCGTTCTTCACCGTGCGCGAGACGTTGCGCATCCAGAGCGGCTACTTCGGCATCCGCGACAACGACGCGTGGATCGACGAGATCCTGCACGAGCTGGACCTCACGTCCAAGGCCGACGCCAACATGCGCTCGCTGTCCGGCGGCATGAAGCGCCGCGTGCTCGTCGGCCAGGCGCTCGTGCACAAGCCGCCGGTGATCGTGCTCGACGAGCCGACGGCCGGGGTCGACGTCGAGCTGCGCCAGAGCCTCTGGGCGTTCATCCGCAAGCTGAACGTGCAGGGGCACACGGTGATCCTCACGACGCACTACCTCGAGGAAGCGGAGGCGCTGTGCCAGCGCGTGGCGATGATGAAGGCGGGCCGCATCGTCGCGCTGGACACCACGCGCAACCTGCTCGCGAAATTCGCCGCGTTGACGGTCCGGCTCACCGCCGAACGCGTGCCGCGCGGCTGGGAATCGCGCGTGCTGCGCAGCGAAGGTCGGCGTCACTGGATCGGGCTGCCCGGCATCGCCGAGCTCGAGCCGTTGCTTGCGGCGCTGCGCGCCGACGGCATCGCGATCGAGGACCTGGCGCTCACCGAGACGGACCTCGAGGACGTGTTCATGAAGATCATGGCGGAAGGAGTCGCGGCGTGAACGCGCCGGAACCTGCCGTGACCGCCGGCCGCGCGACGCGCGTCTCCGGCCACGGGTGGCTGACCCTGCTGTACAAGGAACTGCTGCGCTTCTGGAAGGTGGCGTTCCAGACGATCGCCGCGCCGGTCCTGACGGCGCTCATGTACCTGCTGATCTTCTCGCACGTGCTGGAGTCGCGCGTGTCCGTCTACGACGGCAAGGTCGGCTACACGGCGTTCCTGATCCCGGGCCTCGTGATGATGTCCGTGCTGCAGAACAGCTTTGCCAACGCGTCGTCGTCGCTGATCCAGTCCAAGATCACGGGCAACCTCGTGTTCGTGCTGCTGTCGCCGCTGACTCCGCGCGAGCTGTACGCCGCCTACGTGCTGGGCGCGATGGTGCGCGGCCTGGTCGTGGGCCTCGGCGTGCTGCTGGTGACGCTCTGGTTCGCGCCGTCGGCCGCCATCCCGCAGCACCCGCTGTGGGCGCTG
>JAFEDG010000048.1 GCA_018241745.1 Pseudomonadota bacterium | reverse complement strand
CAGCCCGTCTACTATCGGCCGATGTTCGGCGCCTACGGCTACGGCATCGCGGACAGCTGCATCACGTTCGTCTCGCAGGCCGCGCATGCCGAGGGCATCGGCGAGAAGCTCGGCCTCAACCGCAAGGTCATGCCCATCCGCAATACGCGCAGGATCGGCAAGCAGGACATGGTGCGCAACTCGGGGACGCCCGACATCCAGGTCGACCCGGAGACGTTCGCCGTCACCGTCGACGGCAAGCACGCGACGGTCAAGCCGCTGACCACCGTGTCGCTCAACCAGCGCTACTTCTTCAGCTGACCTCACGCCCGTGATCCTCGTCGAAGCCATCCTCGGCAACGCCGCCGATGCCGCCTGGGCGCCCCGCCTCGCCGCCCTGACCGTCGACACGCTCGCGCTCGACCATTGGGAAGCGCAGAAGAACCGCTTCCGCAAGCGGACGTCCAGCGGACTCGAGCTCGCCGTGTCGCTCGACCGCGGCACGTTCATGCGCGACGGCGACGTGTTGCTGGTCGACGAGGCGACGGGCCGCGCCGTCGTCGCCAGGATCACGCTGCGCGACGTGATGATCGTGAGCCTCGACGACGTCACGTCGCAGTCGCCCGACCTGATGCTGCGCACCTGCGTCGAGCTGGGCCACGCGCTGGGCAACCAGCACTGGCCCGCGCTGGTCAAGGGCAACCGCGTCTACGTCCCGCTGACGGTGGACCGCAAGGTCATGGCGTCGGTGATGAACACGCACAAGTTCGAAGGCGTCCGCTACGAATTCGTGCCCGGCAGCGACATCGTGCCTTACCTCGCGCCGCACGAGTCGCGGCGGCTGTTCGGCGCGGCCGAAGGACCGGTGCACACGCACACGCAGGAACGCTTCGTCGCGTTCGAAGCGGACACCGGCCGCGCCTACGGATTGCCGCCGACGCGCGTGCCGGGATGAGCCCGCCCGCGGCGGGCATCGCCCGCACGCTGCAGTTCGGCGAGTCGATGTTCCCGGTCGGCGGCTTCGCGTTCTCCGGGGGCCTCGAATCCGCGATCCAGAAAGGCGTCGTCGTCGACCGCGACACGCTGGCCGCCTACGTGCGCACGGCGCTCGAGCAGGCGGCGCAGGGCGACGGCATCGCGGTGATCCACGCGCACCGCGCTGCGACCGCAGGCGACCTGGATACGCTCGGTGCGATCGACGCGCGCGTGTTCGCCCGCAAGCTGTCGGGTGAAGCGCGCACGATGACGACGCGGATGGGCAAGAAATTCGCCGAGATGAGCGCCGACATCGTCGGCACGGCGCCGGTCATTGCATGGCGCGAGCGCATCGCGGCGGGCGCGACACCCGGCTGCTACCCGGTGTCGCTCGCGGTCAATTTCGCGGCGCAGGGGCTCGCCGCGCACGACGCGTTCGTCGTCCACCAGTTCGGCGTCGCGTCGACGATCCTCTCCGCGTCGCTGCGGCTGATGAAGGTGAGCCACGTCGACACGCAGCGGATGCTGTTCGCGCTGCTGGCCAACGTGGATGCCGACCACGCGCGTGCCGCCACGGCGCGCCTCGACGACATGGCCGGCTTCGCGCCGATGGCCGAAATCCTCGCCGCCGTGCACGTGAAGGCGCACGTGCGGCTGTTCATGAACTGACCCGTCGGGATGGAACCATGAAGAAGATCACGCGTATCGGCATCGGCGGCCCGGTCGGCTCCGGCAAGACCGCCATCGTCGAGGCGATCACGCCCAAGCTCCTGGACCTCGGCATCAAGGTCCTGATCATCACCAACGATGTCGTCACCACCGAGGACGCAAAGCACGTGCAGCGGACGCTGAAGGGCATCCTGCTCGAAGAGCGGATCCTGGGCGTCGAGACCGGGGCGTGCCCGCATACGGCGGTGCGCGAGGACCCGAGCATGAACCTCGCGGCCGTCGAGGACATGGAAGCGCGCTTCCCCGACGGCGACGTCGTGCTGATCGAGTCGGGCGGCGACAACCTGACGCTCACGTTCTCGCCGGCGCTCGTCGACTTCTTCATCTACGTGATCGACGTCGCCGCCGGCGACAAGATCCCGCGCAAGAACGGCCCGGGCATCTCGCAGTCGGACATCCTCGTGATCAACAAGACGGACCTCGCACCCTATGTCGGCGCGAGCCTCGACGTGATGGCACGCGACTCGAAGATGATGCGCGGCGACAAGCCGTTCCTGTTCACCAACTGCAAGACGGGCGAAGGCATCGACGCGCTGGTCGCCACGATCCGCAGCGACCTGCTGTTCGACCTCGCCGAGCCCGTCCGCAAGACTGCCTGATGCCGGACGCCGGCCGCGCGCTACCGCCTGCGCCACCGACCGTCGCGCAACCCTCGCCGCTCGCTGCGGCCGAGGCGCTCGGCGCGGCGCCGGAGCTCGCTGCGTTCCAGGACGAGCCGCCGCAGATGGCGAGCGGCATGCCCGGCAAGACGGGCTGGCTGAAGCTCGACTTCGAGCGCCGGGGCGAGCGCACGATCCTCGCCGACCTCGCCGTGCGCGCGCCGTACATGGCGCAACGCGTGCTGTACCCGGAACCGCAGGTTCCCGATCTCGCGTGGCTGTTCATCATCACGACGTCCGGTTGCGTGCTGCAGGGCGACCGCATGGCGCTCGACGTCACGGCCGGTCCCGGCGCACGCGCGCACGTGACGACGCAAGCCGCCACCAAGCTGCACGGGATGGACGCCAACTACGCGACGCAGACGCAGACGCTGACCGCCGCCGCGGGCGCCTACGTCGAATACCTGCCCGAGCCGCTGATCCCGCATCGCGGCGCGCGGCTCGTCAGCGATACGCGGCTGACCGTCGCGGCGGACGCGACGCTGCTGTACGGCGAGATCCTGCAGCCCGGCCGCAAGCACCATCGGCCCGACGACGTGTTCGGCGCGACGCTGCTGTCGCTCGCCGTCACCGCACAGCGGCCCGACGGGCGGCTCCTGTTCCACGAGAAGCTCGTCATCGAGCCGCAGCGGCGGCCGATGCGCCAGACGGGCGTGATGGACGGCTTCGACGTGTTCGGCAACGTGGTGCTGCTGACGCCGCCCGCGGCGGCCGAGCAGGTGCTCGCGCGGCTCGACGCGGACGTCGACCACGCGGCCGGCATCGCGCACGGCGCGTGCCGCCTGCCCAACGACGCCGGGCTGGTCTACAAGGTGCTGGGCCGCGAGACCGCCGACGTGAGGGCACGCGTGCGGGAATTCTGGGCCATCACGCGCGAGGTGCTGACCGGCGAACCGCTGTCGCCGCCGTTCTTCTGGCGTTGATGCAATGCGCAGCGCGGGCCTTGCGACCCGCCGCGCGCGAGGAGGATGCGATGAAACGATGGCTCGATGCCTGGAATGCCCGGTGCGCGGCGTCGGCGCCGCTGCGCTTCGTCGACGCCAACCTGCGCGGCGCCGGCCAGGTGATGTTCCAGGACCACCCGCTGTCCGGGTTCCTGTTCATCGTCGCGATCTTCTGGGGCGCCGTGGCCGCGGGCGCGACGGCGATCGCCGTGGCCGGGCTCGTCGGGCTGGTCGCGAGCACCGGCACCACCTGCGCGCTCGGCGTCGACCGCGCCGCCATCGGCGCGGGCCTGCACGGCTACAACGGCTATCTCGTCGGCCTCGCGCTGGCGACGTTCATGCCGCCGTCGGCGGCGCTCTGGCTCTATGTGGTGTTCGGCGGCGGCATCGCGACCATTGCCACGCTGGCGACCGCGCGCCTGTGCGCGACGTGGGACGCGCCGGCGCTGACCGCACCCTTTGTCGTCGTCGCGTGGCTCATGCTGCTGGCCACGCACGCATTTGGCAACCTGCATGGCGCGCTGCCGGAAAGCGGGGCCGTCGTACCGCTCGCCGCGGCGTATGCGGACCCGCTGCGCGCCGGCGACTTCCTGCGCGGCACGCTGCTCAGCGTCTCGCAGGTGTTCCTCAAGGGCAACGCGGTGGCGGCGCTGCTGCTGCTGGCGGGCCTCGCCGTCAGCGCCTGGCGCGCCGCCGCGTGGGCGCTGGTGGGCGCGTTCGTCGCCGTCGTCGCTGCGCACGCGCTGGGCGCCGAGAGCGACCTCGTGACCGGTGGCCTCATGGGCTTCAGCCCCGTGCTCACGGCCATCGCGCTGGGCGCCGTGTTCGCGGCACCCGGGCTGCGGACGACACTCGTTGCGCTCGTGGCGACGCTCGCCACCGTGATCGCGCAGGGCGCGATCAATGCGGTCGTCCAGCCATTCGGCATCCCCTCGCTGACCGCGCCGTTCGTCGTGGTCACGTGGGGCTTCCTGCTCGCGCGACCGGCGGCCCGCTGACGGGCGCGGCCGGGCAGGCCGGGCCGGTGCTGCACCGCGTCGAGGTGTGGCGCCCAGCGTAGTGCAGGTGCACCGGATTGGCGCCGGTTATTGCCCTGCGGGCGGCGTTGCGGCCACAATTCGACAACCCCGCCCCACGCCCGCACTCCCCTGGACATCTTCCTGCAGCAGCTGGTGAACGGCTTGACGCTCGGCAGCGTCTATGCGGTCGTCGCGCTCGGCTACACGATGGTCTACGGGATCATCCAGCTGATCAACTTCGCCCACGGCGAGGTCGTGATGATCGGCGCGATGGTCGCGTACACGGTGCTGACGCTGTTCGCGGGGACGGCGGTGCCCCCCGTGCTGCAGGTGATCGTCGCGACACTGGCGGCCATCCCCGTCTGCATGCTGATCGGCTACGCGCTCGAGCGCGTCGCCTATCGACCGCTGCGGCGCGCGCCGCGCCTCGCGCCGCTGATCACCGCGATCGGTCTGTCGATCATCCTGCAGCACCTCGCGATGCTCATCTGGAGCCGCAATCCGCTGCCCTACCCGCAGGTCGTGCCCACCGTGTCGTACGCGATCACGTCCGGGGCGAGCCCCGCGACGATCACCAACGTGCAGATCGTCATCATCCTCATGTCGGCGGCGATGATGGCGGGCCTGCTGCTGCTCGTGTACCGGACGAAGCTCGGCGTCGCGATGCGCGCCGTGTCGCAGAACCAGGCAGTGGCGGGGCTCATGGGCATCAACATCAATACCGTCATCTCGCTGACGTTCGTCATCGGCGCGGGCCTGGGCGCAATGGCGGGCGTGATGGTCGGCAGCTACTACGGCGTCGCGCACTACCAGATGGGTTTCCTGCTGGGCCTCAAGGCGTTCTCGGCTGCGGTGCTGGGCGGCATCGGCAACCTCGCGGGCGCGATGCTGGGCGGGCTGCTGCTGGGCGTCATCGAGGCGATGGGCGCCGGCTACGTCGGCGACCTCACCAACCTGTGCCAGCTGTCGTCGTGGTCGGACGCGCTGGCGCAGCGCTGCCACGCGGAGCCCTACCTGCCGCTGTTCGGGTCCAACTACCAGGACGTGTTCGCGTTCATGGTGCTGATCGCCGTGCTCATCTTCCGCCCGTCCGGCCTGCTCGGCGAACGGGTCTCCGACCGGGCGTAAGCGGATGCCGGTCACGCACGCCATCGCATGCAAGGCCACGTCGCGAGGTCACGCGTGAAGCCGGCGCCCGCCCCCCATTTGCGCCTCTTCATCGGCATCGCGCTGATCGCGGTGGTGTTGGCGGTGCTGCCGTTCGCGCTTGCGTGGCAGGGCACGGCGTGGGTGCGGATCCTCAACCAGGCGATCCTCTACTGCCTGCTGGCGCTCGGCCTCAACATCGTCGTCGGGTTCGCGGGCCTGCTCGACCTGGGCTATATCGCGTTCTACGGGGTTGGCGCCTACGTGTACGCGCTGCTCGCGAGCCCGCACTTCGGCATCCACTTGCCGTTCTGGGTGATCCTGCCGATCGGCGCGGCGTTCGCATGCCTGTTCGGCGTGCTGCTCGGCACGCCCACCCTCAAGCTGCGCGGCGACTATCTCGCGATCGTCACGCTGGGCTTCGGCGAGATCATCCGCATCATCCTCAACAACCTGTCGAACCCGGTCAACATCACCAACGGGCCGCAGGGCATCTACCTGATCGACCCGTTCCGCATCGGCAGCTTCTCGCTGTCGCAGAACGAGACGATCGGCGGGCTGCTGTTCAGCGGGCCGGTCAAGTACTACTACTTCCTCGTCATCGTGCTGCTGGTCGTGATCGGCATCAACCTGCGGCTGCAGAACTCGCGGATCGGGCGCGCGTGGGAAGCGATTCGCGAGGACGAGATCGCCGCGCGCGCGATGGGCATCAACACGCGCAACATGAAGCTGCTGGCGTTCGCGATGGGCGCGTCGTTCGGCGGCGTCGCCGGCGGCGTGTTCTCGGCGATCCAGGGTTTCATCAGCCCCGAAAGCTTCACGCTGACCGAGTCGGTGATGGTGCTCGCGATGGTCGTGCTCGGTGGCATGGGCAACATCTTCGGCGTCGTCGTCGGCGCGCTGCTGCTCGCGTTCATTCCCGAGGTCCTGCGCTACACGGTAGGCCCCGTGCAGAACGCCGTGTTCGGCCATACGATCATCGAACCCGAGGTCATCCGCATGCTGCTGTTCGGCTTCGCGCTCGTGCTGATGATGCTGTTCCGGCCGGCGGGCATATGGCCGTCGGCGACGCGCAAGCGCGAGCTGGACGCCAGGCGCGGCGGCGACGACGCCGATGCCGACGCCAACCAGGCCACGGACGGCGGCCCGGACCCGGTCAAGGGTGCAAGCGCATGAGGGTGACGATGCGGGCATGCATGGCAGCGGGGAGCGCCCGGTGAGCGGTGTCGGCCAGGGCATGCGCGTGACGGACGTCGCCGGCGCGACGCCACCGTTGCCGGCGGCCGGCGTCGGCGAGAACCTGCTGGTCGCGCGCGGCATCGCGAAGAACTTCGGCGGCGTCAAGGCACTGTCCGACATCGACTTCACGATCCGCCGCGGCGAGATCTACGGGCTCATCGGTCCCAACGGCGCCGGCAAGACGACGCTGTTCAACGTGCTGACCGGTATCTACACGCCCGACGCCGGCGAGTTCACGTTCGACCACCGGCCGCTCGGGGCTCTGAAGCCCAACGAGGTGGCCGAGCGCGGCATCGCGCGGACGTTCCAGAACATCCGCCTGTTTGCCAACCTGACGGCGCTCGAGAACGTGATGATCGGGCGCCACGTGCGCACGCACGCCGGCGTCTTCGGCGCGATCACGCGCAATGCGTCGACGCGCGCCGAGGAACAGGCGATCGAGGCGCGCGCATACGAACTGCTGCGCTATGTCGGCGTCGCCGACCGCGCGAACCATCTCGCCAAGCATCTGCCGTATGGCTCGCAGCGCCGGCTAGAGATCGCGCGCGCGCTCGCGACGGACCCCAAGCTGCTCGCGCTAGACGAGCCGGCCGCCGGCATGAATGCCACCGAGACGGCGTCGCTCGACCGGCTGCTGCGTGACATCCAGCGCGACGGCACGACGATCCTGCTGATCGAGCATGACATGAAGCTCGTCATGGGCATCTGCGACCGCGTGCTGGTGCTGGACTACGGCCGCAAGATCGCCGAAGGCCCCGCGGCCGAGGTGCGCGCCAATCCCGCCGTGATCGCCGCGTATCTCGGCGGCGAGGTCACGCTGAACATGAAGGGCGCGTAAATAGGGTCCGACCCTATTTATTATCGGGACCGCGACGTGGCGTCTGCATCCATCTCCACTGCCAAGCCGCTGCTGGCGCTCGAGCGCCTGGCGGTCGCCTACGGCGAGATCCACGCCGTCAAGGGCATCAACCTCGTCGTCGGCGAAGGTGAGCTCGTGTGCCTGATCGGCGGCAACGGCGCGGGCAAGACGACGACGCTGAAGGGCATCTGCGGCCTGCTGCCGGTCAAGGGCGGGACCATCCGCTACGATGGCGACGACATCACCGGCCGCCCCGCGTACCAGCTCGTGAGGCGCGGGCTCGCCATGGTCCCGGAGGGCCGCGGCGTATTCGGCGCATTGACGATCGAGGAGAACCTCGCGATGGGCGCGTATGCGCGTAACGATCGCGCGGCCATCGCCGCCGACATCGAGCACGTGTACGCGCTGTTCCCGCGGCTGAAGGAGCGGCGGCGCCAGACCGGCGGCACGCTGTCGGGCGGCGAGCAGCAGATGCTCGCGATCGGCCGGGCGCTGCTGTCCAAGCCCAGGCTCCTGCTGCTCGACGAGCCGTCGATGGGCCTCGCGCCGCTGATGGTGCAGAAAGTGTTCGAGACCGTGCTGGCCGTGGCCGCCACCGGCGTCACGATCCTGCTCGTCGAGCAGAACGCGAAGCTCGCGCTGGAGGTGTCCAACCGCGGCTACGTGATGGAGTCCGGCGAGATCACGCTGGCCGGCGACGCCAAGTCGCTGCTGCACGACCCCAAGGTGCGGGCCGCGTACCTCGGCGCATAGGTCCGACCCTATTTATTATGTCAACTCTCGCGCCAACCGCCGCCGGTCGGCCATTGACATAATAAATAGGGTCGGACCTGGTTACCCCACTGCACTCGCATTCGGTCCCGCCGGGACCGCCACCGCCCGGCGACGAGCCGCGCACCGTCCCCGCGCGCAACGCGTTCGCGTGGTACGGCAGCGCGCTGCGCTGGCTGCGCCGCTCGCCGTTCCTTCTCGTGCTCGTCGCGATCACGCTCGCATGCCAGTTCGCGTTGCAGCTCATCCCGCAGGTCGGCACGCTGCTGTCGCTGGTCCTCGCGCCGCTGGTGGGCTGCAGCCTGATCGTCGCCTCCGATCGCATTGCCAGCGGCGGCGTCGCGCGGCTGGTCGACGTGACGGCCGGCTTCCGGCTGTCGGCAGGCTCGATGCTGGCGGTCATTGCCGGCGAGGCCGTCGAGTTCATCGGCCATGCGGCGGTCGCGTACGGGCTCAGCGACGTCAACCTGTTCGTGCCAGGCCGCGATGATGGCGCGCTGACCACCACGACGCTCGTCTGCATGTTCTTCGTCGGCACGCTCGTGAGCCTGCCGGTGACGTTCGTCCCGTTCTTCGCCGTGCTCGACGATGCCGGCCTCACCGGCTCGCTGAAGCCGAGCGTGCGCGCGTTCTTCGCCAACCTGCCCGCGCTGCTCGTCTACGGCTTGCTGTCGTTCGCGCTGCTGATTGCCGGGCTGGTCGTCCTGGGTCCCGGCGTGCTGCTGATCCTGCCACTGTTCGTGCTGGCCGCCTATGCGGGGCTGCGCGACGTCTATCCGCGGTGAGCGCGCGGCGCCAGCTTCGACTTCGCCGTCGACGACCGTAGCGTGCACCCGTGGGCATGTTCGCCGCCACAATTTAGGGTCCGACCCTATTTGACATAATAAATAGGGTCGGACCCTGGAGACATCGATGCGACCCATCACCCGATTTGCCGCGGCGTTCGTCGTCGCGATCGCCACCGTCGCGGCACCCGCTTTGGCGGCCGACGACGTGTTCCCCACCAAGCCGATCCGCCTGATCGTGCCGTTCTCGCCGGGCGGCGCGTCCGACCTCACGGCGCGCCTCCTCGCCGACAAGATGGGCGCGTTCCTCAAGCAGCCCGTGGTCGTCGACAACAAGCCCGGCGCCAACGGGTCGATCGGCGCGGAGCTGGTCGCCAAGGCCCCGCCCGACGGCTACCTGCTGGTCATCAACGACCGCGGCGCGTTCTCGATCAACCCCAGCCTCTACGCCAAGCTCGCCTACGATCCGCTGAAGGACTTCGCATACATCGGCGTCGCCACCGAAGCCGCGTACGTGCTGGTCGCCAATCCCAAGCTCGGCGTGTCCAACGTCCGCGAGCTGCAGGCGCTGGCGAAGAGCAAACCGGGCAAGATCTCGTACGGGAGCTGGGGCATCGGCAGCCTGGGGCAGATGGACCTCGAGCTTCTCGCGCGCACGCTCGGCGTCTCGTTCCTGCACGTCCCGTACAAGGGCACGTCGGGCGCCGTGCAGGCCGTCGTCGCCGGCGAGGTGGATATCGCGATCACGTCCGCGCCGGCCGCGCTGGGGTTTCTCAAGGATGGCAAGCTGAAGGCGCTGGCCGTCGGCTCCGCCCAGCGGCAGCCGTTGCTGCCCGACGTGCCGACACTCGCGGAGTCCGGCTTTCCCGGCGACATCCTGCAGCCGGTCTACTTCGCGCTCGCCGCGCCGGCGGGCACACCCGCACCCGTGATGGCACGCCTGCGGGCTGCGATGGACGCCGCGCTCGCGTCGCCCGACGTCGTCGACAAGCTCGCCGCCAACGGGCTGGTCCCGGCGCACGTGTCCGGCGCGGAAACGATGGCGATGGTCAAGGCCGACAACGCGCACTTCAGCGCGCTGGCGAAGCAGATCGGCATCAAGCCCGAATAGGGTCCGACCCTATTTATTATGTCAACTCGATGCCGGCGACGAGCAGCGCGCGCGACTTTACATAATAAATAGGGTCGGACCTACGCCGTTTCGCGGCGCTCGAACGCGCCCGCGAGCGTCGCGTCGTGCGCGACCTCGTGGCGCTCGACGTTCTCGACGCGCGCCATCAGCGGCCCCTGCCAAGCCCACGCGACGACGCGCTCGACGACGTCGCGCGGGCCCTGCACCCACGCCTCGACCGTCCCGTCGTGCCGGTTGCGCACCCAGCCGTGCGCGCGCGCGACGGTCGCGATCGACGTCATCGCATCGCGATACCCAACCCCCTGCACACGGCCGCGCACGACGATCCGCAGCGCCGCCGTCGACGCGGCGCGCCGCCGTTCGAGCATCAGCAGTGCCGCGACGGTCTTGGAATCCGTGATCTCGCCGCGGTCGAACGCGGCAAGCAGGTCCTCGTGCGCGACCGACACCACCTCGAGAAACTCGCCCGCGTCGAGCTGCGCGCCCACGTGCGCAAGGTCCTCGGCAAGCCACAGGTCGATGTACTCGGTCGAGTACGAGATGACCGGGTGGATCACGCCCAGGTGGGTCCACCGTCCCGCCGTATAGCCCGCTTCCTCGACCAGCTCCCGCTGGCCGGTCGCGAGCGGTGTCTCGCCGGCATCGATCTTGCCCGCCGGGAACTCGAGGAACACGCGCGCGAGCGGGTAGCGATACTGGCGCACCATCACGTAGCGGTCGTCGTCCTGCACGGGCACCATGCACACCGCACCCGGGTGCACGATGTACTCGCGCGTCGTGACCGTGCCGTCGGGCAGCCGCACGCGGTCGCGCCGCGCGCGGAGGAAGCTGCCGTCGAGGATATCCTCGCCGTCGAGCCGGGTTTCGGTGAGCGGGTCGTTCATCGCGCGGGCGGTCAGAAATCCTGGGGCACGATCGAAAGTGTCCGGTTGCCGGGCAACGTCATCGTCGCGGCCGTGCTCGACGTGAACGTGATCGTCATCGTGCCGTCGTTCCCGGCGAGCGTGGGCGCCTTGTACGCGCACGCGATGCACTGCCCGCCGGTGACCTTGTTGAGTGTCGCCGTAAACGTCTTGCCAACGATCGGGCCCGAGGCGATGTACCACTGCGGGCCGCCGTCCACCGTATACGAGTACACGGTTACCACCAGCGTGCCGTGCTTGTAGTCCAGCGCATAGCCGCTGCCTGATTCGCTCGGGTTCCACCACAGCCCGACGTGCGGCGTAACGGTGGACGCGCCGTTGTCCGTGAACGTGTACGTGGGCTCGAAATTGAAGTGGTCGACCGGCACGTAGGGCGCGCCCGCCGACGGATCCGAGTGCTCGGTCAGCAGGATGGAAAGGATGTACTTGCCCGCGGGCGGGGGCGTCAACGGCAGGGACCCGGTGACGACGTCCTGGTAGTAGTACCCGGGATGCAGGGCCGCGAGCGAATACGTGGCGAGCTGGAAGCCGGTCGCCGTGGACCCGCCTGCATACGGGGCCGGGAACGCCCACAGCTCCAGCCGCAGCCCCGCCGACGTGACGCTGTCCAGGTTCAGGATCTGGCCTACCGCCATCTCCGCGGTGTCATCGTCGTAGCCGGCCGAGATGATGCCGCCGAGCTTCACGTTGGTCGCGAACGCGGGCATCGCGACACATGCAACGAACACGAGTGCCGGGATGGCGCATATGCGGCGTAGGAACTGGTTCA